>CAYOMB010000065.1:3035-7348 GCA_964404955.1 uncultured Dehalococcoidia bacterium | reverse complement strand
TATTGTATGCAGAATATGCACCTTCATAGGCATATTTAATGACAGTTAGCATTGTCCCTTCGACTGGATTACTTACAGATTCATATGAAAATTCCATACCATTCTTTAGTGCATGGACAATTTGAAGGGGAGTTATAATTTCAGAATTGTAAAGTGCAGATGCCCAACCTCTAAGAAATTGAGATAGAATTACCCCGCTGTTACCTCGTGCACCCATTAAAGCACCATTGGACATTGCTTCGGCTATTTTACCAGCATCATTTTCACATTCTTTATCAAATTCTGTTTTAGCAGATTTCATTGTTAATACCATATTAGTTCCTGTGTCACCGTCAGGTACTGGGAATACATTCAAAGAATTGATGGTATCTATATTTGCTAATAAGGTATTATAGCCAGAATCAAATAGATTTTTGAGTTCATGTCCACTTAGCCCATTATTCAGATTTTGCACATCACTAGCCATATTCGTTAATGTTCGCTATAATTACTATTCTCGCTGAATTACAGTGAGATTCTACTCAAAGTCAAAGTAAGAGTCAAAGAGGTTTTACGTGGCTAAATGTGAATATTGTACTAAAACGCCCCAATTTGGGCATAATGTGAGTCACTCGAAGCGAGCAACTAATAAAAAATGGCTTCCGAATATACAAACTTTTCGTATTGAAGTTAATGGAATGAGAAAAAAAGTTAAGCTTTGTACACAATGCATAAGAACGTATAATAAGTCTGGTATGCTCGGATTAGCTTAATCTTTTATTAAAGCGTTCCTGAACTTGTCCAATAAAATATTAGGTATGATCCTGCCAGTATCATAATTGTGCTAGTTGTGTATTGAAACCATTGTGTTAATCTAGTCATTCCTTTCAACAAAGAATTTTCTATTGAAGCTATTATTAAAGTTGTTATTGTTATAACAAATCCCATTCCTAGACTGTAAAGAACAAATTGTTTTGCAATATCGATAATATTATTGTTTGTCAACGAAACCCCAATAACTGCTAAAAATATGGGAAGGGTACAACTAATAGATGCTATAGCATAACTCATACCAAAAAATAAATAATTAATAAATTTGGGGTATTTAGTATTTCTTGGATCTCCGAATTTAGCAGCAACTTGTGTGGGCCAATTTAAGTAAATTTTCGTCTCAGTGTTGAGAGAAATTATTCCAATCAGAATCAGAATTATTCCTATAACTATAGTAATAATAGATGTAAGTTCTTGAATTATAGATCTAGCACCAAAACTTATAGAAAAACCGATTGTAGCAAATACAATAATAAAACCTAATGTAACGAAAAAGGCAATTTGGGATAGATGAAAATAATTTGTTGCTTTTGTATTATTAACCTTATTATTTTCGCTCAGGATTAACCCTAAGTAAGTTGGCAAAAGAATAAAACCACATGGATTTACTGCTGCACTCATACCTGCTAGAAACGCTAAACCAAGTGGAAGCGAAGTCCCAAACTGGTTGATTATCGTAGCTAATTCTGTTGATATACTCGTAACAAGACTAGTTGGTAAAAAACTACTAGTACTTTTGCCATCTGCAGAAGAAATTCCTATGAATATAATAGCAATACTTATTAGTCCAGTAACAAGAAATGATGGTAATAACTTAATCAAATTTTTTGATTCCATAGTACTATTCTATAATCAATAATCAAATGATTAAATAGAATTTTTTAATTCATATATACAATCATTAACCGAGGCGTTGGAGTTGTATACAGCAGAACCGGCTACTAGTACATTCGCGCCAGCTTCTACAGCAGATTTTATACTCGATTTATTTATTCCTCCATCAATTTCTATATCTGCATTGAGACCATCTTGGTTAATTATGTTTCTTAAATCCGATACTTTATTTAATGTTTTAGAAATAAAGGTTTGGCCAGGAAATCCTGGGTTTACAGACATAATGACAATTTGGTCTAATTCTTCAATTATCTCGGAGAGGGTACTTATAGGAGTACCTGGATTTAGCGCAATTCCAGCTTTAATATTATTTGATTTGATCATCTGAATAATTCTATGTAAATGAACACAAGTTTCAATATGAACATTTATAATATCTGCTCCAGCATCTACAAATAAAGGGATTTGTTTTTCAGGTTCAGTTATCATCATATGAATATCTAATGGTAAATTTGTCCAACGACGTATTGCGGAAACCATTGATGGTCCAAATGTTATATTTGGAACAAATTTACCATCCATAATATCGACGTGTATCATATCCGCCCCAGATTCTGTGGCTAAAGCTACTTCTTCACCTAATTTGGAAAAATCAGCAGATAATATTGATGGGGCTAGTTTAATATTTTTTATACTCATTTATTTTATTTTGGGTTAAATTTTTTGCGTTTATTATTGCGTTTTGAACTTGTACAAGTGCAGTTCCACCCATAACATTTCTTTGATTTATTGAATGATCTAAATCTATGCCAAAAACATCTTCTTCGAATTCAGGTAAGAATTTTCTATATTCATCTAATGATAACTCTTTTAGAGTTTTATTTGAACTATTAGCATAATCTACTAACAAGTACATAGCTTCATGAGCTTTTCGAAAAGGTATACCTTTCTTTACCAAATAATCAGCCATATCTGTTGCCAACATACTATTATCTTGTGCAGCTTTTAGCATTATTTCTTTATTGTAAGTAGCTGTATCAATAATACCGTTCATTACTTTTAAAGTGCTTTGTAACGTTTCAATGGTATCAAACAGCCCTTCTTTATCCTCTTGAAGATCTCTATTGTAAGTCATAGGTAAACCCTTTATCGTAGTTAATAATCCTATCAGGCTACCATAAACTCTTCCAATTTTACCTCTAGAGATTTCTGCAAAATCAGGATTTCGTTTTTGTGGCATCATGCTACTTCCAGTTGTAAAACGTTTATCTAAACTTATAAAGTTAAATTCTTGAGTTGACCAAAGAATTATTTCTTCGGAGATACGTGAAACATGCGACATGGTTGTAGCAGAGTTAAATAAAAATTCGAGTATATAATCTCGATCAGAAATACTATCCATTGAATTTGTGCTAATTTTTGAAAAGCCAAGTTCTTTTGATACGAATTCCCTGTCAATAGGGTATGGAACTCCAGCTAGAGCTCCACTACCTAAGGGCATAACATCGGTCTCTGTATAATTATTTTCAAATCTCGTAATATCTCTTGAAAACATATTATAGTATGCCATTAAATGATGACTAAGTAATAAAGGTTGAGCCCTTTGCATATGTGTGTAGCCTGGTAGAACTATATCAATATTTTCTTCGGCACGTGACAGAATTGTCGATTGTAATTCTAATAATAATATAATTGTGTCTAATATAGTTTCTTTTAAAAATAATCGCATATCTAAAGCAATTTGATCATTTCGTGATCTAGCGGTGTGAAGTTTACCAGCGATATCTCCGATCAACTCATTAAGTCTAGATTCTATATTCATATGAATATCTTCTAATTCATATTTCCATGTAAATTTATTATTAATAATCTCTTCTTCGATTTGTGTTAGTCCTGAACAAATTTCATTAGCGTCATTCGAAGAAATAATATTTTGCTTGGCTAACATTCTTGCATGAGCTTTAGAACCTTTTATATCTTGTTTAAAAAGTTTCTTGTCATAACTAACTGACTCAGTAAATCGTTGAAATATTTCATTGTCAGAATTATTTATGTTGGTGTGATACATTTTCATTTTCCTCGGGAAAAATATGCTCTCAATCTATGAGAATTAATATGGATAAATCCAGTTGAGTCAGTGCTATCAAATCCTCCATGTGAATCCATACTTACCATTTGTTCATTATATAATGAATTTTCTGAATAACGTGAGTTTATAATTACATTACCTTTATATAGAGTAGTATTAACAATACCAGATACATTTTTTTGAGATTCGTTGAAAAGGGTATGTAAGAGTTCCATTTCTGGAGAATACCAAAAACCATAATAAACTAATTCTGAATATCTTGGTATTAGAGAATCTCTCAAATGCATAGCTTCTCTATCCATGGTTAACCCTTCAATATCTCTATGGGTTTTTTGCAGTATTGTTGCAGCAGGTGTTTCATATACTCCGCGAGATTTTAGACCAACTAGTCTATTTTCAACAATATCTTCTCTACCAATACCGTTTATACCTGCAAGCTCATTTAGATATATAAATAATTCTAATGCATCAGTTTTAACTACATTGTCAGTAATATTAGTTAGTTTTATTGGTATACCATCTAAATATTCAATTTCAATTTCAATTTCTTTATCAGGAGCATTTTGTGGGGATGTTGTTA
>CAYOMB010000065.1:1525-2935 GCA_964404955.1 uncultured Dehalococcoidia bacterium | reverse complement strand
TATTCAATTTCAATTTCAATTTCTTTATCAGGAGCATTTTGTGGGGATGTTGTTAAATTAAACATATCCTCTCTTGGTTTTCTATTTGGATCTTCTAATTCACCAGCTTCATAGCTAATATGCATCAAATTAGCATCACTACTCCAAGGTCGACTTTTTGTTTGTTCTACTTCTATATTATATTTATCAGCATATTCAATAAGATCAGATCTACCTTGAAATTCTTCTAAGAATTCTGGATCTCTCCATGGTGAGTATATTCCAAATTCTGGTCCTAATGCACTAAAAGTGAATTCAAATCTTGCTTGATCATTACCTTTACCCGTAGCGCCATGAGATAATAATTGTGCTTTTTCTTTTTTACCGATTTCAACTTGAGCTTTAGCAGTAAGTGGTCTTGCAAGCGAAGTTCCAAGTAGGTATCTTCCTTCGTATAGTGCGTTAGCTTTCACAGATTCAAAAATAAAATTTTCAACAAATTCTTTTCTTAAATCTGGAATATAGCTTTGTGTAGCACCTATACTTGTAGCTCTACTTTTTATTAATTCATAATCATCACCTTGGCCTAAGTTAGCTGTATAAGTTACAACCTCATATCCTTTTTGGATAAGCCAATGTAAAATAACAGATGTATCTAAACCTCCACTGTAAGCTAATATAACTTTTTTAGATGATCCCATCTTATTCTTTTCCTTTAGCTAATATAGTTTTAACACCTTCAACTATTAATTCTACAGCTTGATTCATCTCCTCTTGACTTACAGTTAAGGGCGGCATAAGTCTTATTGCATTAGGTCTTACAGGATTTAAAAGTAAACCTAATTCATTACAAGTAGATACAAGTTCAGGTGCTATATCTTCAGTAAATTCAACTGCAATTAGTAATCCTCTACCACGTATTTCACTTATGTTAGGAAGTGAATCCGTTGCTTTTTCAAGTAAATCTTTTAGATATTCCCCACTATCTTTTGCATCTTTTTCGATACTATTATCAACAGCAAACTTTACTGCAGCATATGCTGCAGCTGTTGTTAGTACATTTCCACCAAATGTAGATCCATGATCACCAGGTTCGAGTGCCGCTGCACTTTCTTTAGCAAGAAAAGCACCAATTGGCACTCCGCCGCCAAGTCCTTTCGCTAATGTTATAACATCTGGTTCAATACCAAATTGTTCGTAACCAAATAAAGTACCTGTTCGGCCAATTCCTGTTTGTACCTCGTCAAGTATAAGTAACATATTATTGTCTTCACACCATTGTTTAACATTTTTAAAAAATGATTGATCAGGTATATTTACTCCCCCCTCACCTTGGATGGGTTCAAGCATTACTGCACAAGTATTTTCGTTTGTTGCCTGTTTTATTGCTTCTAAATTATTGTATTCAACGTTAGTAAAACCTTCATATAA
>CAYOMB010000065.1:0-1425 GCA_964404955.1 uncultured Dehalococcoidia bacterium | reverse complement strand
TATTCTTTATTTTGATCATCCCAAACTTTAGTACCAAGCCCTTTAACAATGGTGACAGGTTGTCTTCTCACCACTTGCATATAATATTTTTTTTCTAAATCTTGCCATACAGACATTAATCTCCTCCTTGTTCGTATCGTAAAATCCATCTATGTGTATATTATGAAACTAGAAACTTTGTCCCGACACTTTCTGAATTCTTGATAATCGATGTTAAATTCCCATACTTCGTACCATTAATTATAAATGATTCTACACTTGATTCTAACGCATTAATGCAAGAATTTATTTTTGGAATCATACCACTCTTGGCAGTTCCATTACTAATTAAACTTTTTGATTGCTCAATAGACAGGGTGCTAATTAATTCAGAATTATCATCTAGAACTCCATCTACATCGGTTAAAAAGATTAATTTTTTTGCATGTAAACTTACTGCTAGTGCACTCGCTGCTGTATCTCCATTTATGTTCAAAAGAGGTGGATTTACAATTGAGCTATTAATAGCTATTGGCGCTATTACAGGAAGGTATCCTTCATTTAATAATAATTGGACAAATTCACTGTTAGTATTAGTTATATTCCCAACATATCCATGTGTTTGATCTAAAAATTGTGCAGTAAAAATATTATCATCAATACCACTTAAGCCAATCGCTTTACAGTTTTGATTTATTATTGAGGCAACAATAGTTTTATTAACTAATCCACCCAAGACTGCCGTAACAATTTGAATAGAGTCTTTATCTGTCACACGCAAACCATCAATGAAATCGGTCTTAATCTCAAGTTTGTTCATCCAATCAGATATTAACGCTCCTCCACCATGTACAATTACTAGAGGAAATCCAGACAAATGAAGTTCTGCAATTTCTTTGAGATTATTATCCATCTCAGATAAAGTGCTACCACCAAGTTTTATAACTACTATCTCTTTCATTTCTTTCATTCTTGAAGGAATTAATTTATTAGATTAGGTAGTATATGCGCTATTAAAATGGACATATTCTTCAGAAAGATTACAACCCCAAGCTGATGCGGAACTTTCTCCTAAATTTAGGTTAATTCTAAACGTAATTTCAGAATTGACCATTTGTTGAATAATTGCATCCTTGAAAAAAGGTATTGGCAGTCCATCTTCTAGTATACAAATGTCATTAATGTATACTGATAATTTATTTTCATCAACTTCGGCTATACTACTTCCTAATGAGGCAAGTAATCTTCCCCAGTTCGGATCATTTCCATGTACAGCTGTTTTGACCAGGCTTGAACTAGAAATTGTTCTAGCGGCATCACGCGCTTCTTCAATATTATTAGCATTTTCGATTGTAACTTGAAATAATTTTGTTGCTCCCTCGCCATCTCGAACCATTTCTTTAGCTAAATATTGAACAACTTCCTTTATTGCATTTTGTATATCTT
>CAYOMB010000064.1:2132-7375 GCA_964404955.1 uncultured Dehalococcoidia bacterium | reverse complement strand
TTAGTTTTAAATATTCTGATTTCTATTTTTTCTCCTTTTGATCCTGAAAATCTCCACCAATCAGTATCGTCTAGCGTATTAATTTCTCCGTGTCGTTTTTCTCCTATAGCAATATATTGAGGATTTGCTTCAAAGTTAGAACCAATATTTGTAGGATCACCTGAAACAATACTAGGAACGACATTACCTTGTTGATTTAACATTATATGATATTCTCCTTTTGTACTAGCGCTCAAGGAGATAATTTGTATTATATAAGTACCTGTTCTTGGTAGTTCCATTTCCAAATATGAATCACCAACCACTCCTCCTGCATAGGAGAATTTCCCAGCTCCTACTCCACTCCAAGCCCAAGTAGGTGGTTCTTTAATTGGACTCCAACCAGATTCGTTATATATAATTCTATCAGCGTACTCATAAGTTTGGTCCCAGTTAAGGAATCCTCTAGGGTCATATGTTCTAGTTTTACCACCTGTTCCTGAATGCTTTACTGCAGTTTTACTCGTTGTTATACCATTAGCAGTTGATAAGCTTAGACCCCAAGCAGAACTATTACTTATACCAGAACTTAGTATTCCCATACCTTTGATAGTCATAGACTCGCCAGGATTTAAAATAGTTTTTTGATGAGGATATGTTTTTGAATTAATCGAATACGTCCATTCACCAGCATTCGGTACCGAAGATGATGTGTAATTTAATGAAATAGAATCATTGTTTACTGCCACTTCATCAGGGAAGTCAACAATTAGGCTCATATTTTTGAAGTCAGAGATATCAGTAGATCCTTCATTAATAACTGTAGCTTCAATGTCGCAAAAATCTGAAACATTTACATTTATCATTCTAATATTTGTTCTAGCTCTTTCACCTGCAAGTTCAGCTGCTTCATTCATTGCTTGTGAAATTTCAAGATTATTATCCAGTGTGGTCCTGCTAAACATAATGAATGCTGTAAAAAGTACAGTCATTATTAATGCTGTTGAAATAGTTGGTGCCATATATTTATCCTAAATTTCTTTCCAACAATTTTCTACGTTAAATATTTTTAACAATTAATACTTCCGGCTGTTTTGTAATTATATAATTTAAAGGTAAAGCCTTCCAGTCCACTTACCCAGTCTGCAATACTTTGATGGTTTGTATAAGATATTTTGATTGTTATTTGTTCTCCTTTTGTTCCGTCTAATGCCCACCAGTCAACGTCATCTTCAGTGTTAATTTCTCCAAATTTCCACTCTCCAGGATTTATTTCTTGAGCACCTTGTGGTATTGGACGTCCTTCATTTGTTGAATCACCTATATCAGGTGTTTCATTATCATCAAATTGATTATTAACAATAATATTGTAATTTCCAACAGAAGTATTGTTACCTGGGCGTATTGTTCCATTAGATCCAACTTCAATAAGGTAAATTCCATCATAAGGGAGTTCTAAATCTAAGTAGGACTCTCCTATCATGCCATGAGCTTTTCCTTCTTGGTTTAGTACTATTTCGGCAGCCCCTGAAGCTGTTCTCCATTCGTTATCTAAACTTTGAACAGGTATCCATCCATCTTTGTTATAGAGGACAGTGTCAGCAGTTCCAAATAAAGACCTATTATCTGGAGTTCGGAACATTCCATTAAGATAAGTTACTTGAGATCCAGTTTTTGAAGCTTTAACACCTGTGTCTGATATGAGATTTATAAGCCATCTTGGATCAGTACTTGTTCCGGTAGAAAGGGTTGCACGACCCTTAATATTCATAGTTTCACCTGGATTTAAAACAGCAGCTTCTTTTATTGAAAATTTTTCTGATAGATCGTCATAATTATCATTTGTTAGATTGTGTAATGTATTCGGTTTTTGTTCATTTAGCTTGATAAGGTCTAATTGATATATTTCATTATTTCCATCTCTATCAGAAACAAACACTATTTTAGTACCATCAGGGGACCAGATAGGCTCGGAATCAGTGTTGGGATGATTTATTAGACGAGTTTTGTTAGTACCATCTGCATTCATAGTATAGATTTCCCAGTTTCCATCTCTTTGAGTTTGAAATACAATTTTAGTACCATCAGGAGACCAAGCAGGGCTAAGATCTTCACTAATATTGGTTGTCAAACGGGTTGGATTTGTCCCATCAGCGTTGATTGTGTAAATTTCATTATTACCATCTCTTGAGGTCCTAAATGCAATTTTAGTACCATCAGGTGAGAAGGCAGGATCTGCATCAAATTCGATATGGTTTGTTATTCTAGTCCGGTTAGTACCATCAGTGTTCATCGTATAAATTTCATAATTACCAGCTTGATTAGTCATAAATGTAATTTTATTTCCATCAGGAGACCAATGAGGCCATACGTCTACCCAGCTATTATTAGTAATGCGAGTTGGATTTGTTCCATCAGCATTCATAGTGTAGATTTCCCAATTTCCATCTCTAGAAGAATGAAATACTATTTTGGTTCCATCTGGTGACCATGAAGCGAATCCATCTGAAGCAACGTTGTTTGTTACATTAGTTGGATTCGTTCCATCAGCGTTCATGGTATAGATTTCCCAATTTCCATCTCTTTGTGATTGAAATGTAATTTTAGTACCATCAGGTGACAATGAAGGAACAGAATCCGCCGAACCATTATTTGTAAGTCGTGTAATACTGGTGTCTTCAAGGACATCAGTGAAATATATTTCAAAGTTCCCATCCCTATCTGTTTGAAATGCAATTTTTAGTCCATCAGGAGACCAAGATGCATTTCTATCCGTTTTTAAGTTATCAGTAACGCGAGTTTGATTAGACCCATCACTATTCATAAAATAGATTTCATCATTGCCATGTCTATTTGTGTAAAATACAATTTTAGATCCATCGTGAGACCAAACAGGATAGGTTTCCCCCGTCGGATTACTAGTAATCCGACTGAGGTTCGAACCGTCTGGATTCATAGTATAGATTTCATCATTTCCATCTCTTTGAGACATAAATGCAATTTTTAATCCATCAGGTGACCACGAAGGACTACTATCCTCATTAATATTATTAGTGATATTGGTTTGATTTGTTCCATCAGCGTTCATGGTATAGATTTCACCATTCCCATTTCTCCAGCTAGTGAATGCAATTTTGGTTCCATCGTGAGACCAAGAAGGGTAGTAATCTGTGTTTGGATGATTTGTTAGACGATTTTGGTTCGTACCATCAGCATTCATAGTATAGATTTCATAATTTCCATCTCTATTTGTTCCAAAAACAATTTTCGTTCCATCAGGTGACCATGATGGGAATTGATCATTTGTGAGATTATTTGTAAGTCGAGTTTCATTTCCACCGTAAACACTTATAGAGTAGATTTCGTGGTTTTCATCATTGGTATCTCTGTTAGATGCAAAAACGATTACTTGTTTTTCATCATCATCATCCATCGGATCATACTTTCCACAACAAGACGGATTGATATCCCTAGAGTTAGGGGTTAGGTTTAGATTTGGATTTATGGTATGAGTCCATTCACCAGGATTTAGTGAATCTGAAGTAGTATAATTAAGTACAATATTTTCGTTATTTACCCCAGGTTCTTCTGGAAAATCAATCAAGACATTCATATCTTTAAAGTTTTGAATATCAGTAGTTCCTTGGTTTTCTACAGTTGCTTGAAAGTTGCATCCATCTAATATCTGGACACTTGTCATCACTAAATTTGTGGACAGTTTTTCACTTGCATTTACCGCAGCATTATTTACATCTTGGGATATTTCGACATTATTTTCTATTGTGGATTTACTAAACAGAATAAACACAGTGAATAGAACTGAAAGTACTAGACCTGAAGTAATAGCTGGAGACATTATCCGTTCCTGCTAAAAAGCTTTCTATCTGATATTCCATTTACAGTAGTATATTGAATGTAATGTCCGTCATCATCTATTTTGTCAGCATCAGATAAGAGTATAGATACTTGTAAGGTGTCTCCACGATTCCATGATGTTGCTGGAGCAGCCCACACTTTGCTTTTACCAACACAATCTACCCCTGCAATATCTGTTCCACAATACGTTAATACATCATATCGTGGAGCTGCAGCACCTTCTTTGATTAGGAACATATCTGATTTTGATATAGCAAGGATAGGTTTTGTTCCAATGTTTTTTACCCATGCTTGTATGGTTTTACCGTCACTTGGAGCACTTACAGCAATAATTTCTATATTTGTACCTATTTGGTTGGACATTTCTCTTTGGGCAGTAGAAACAGAATTGCTACTATCAGCAATAGAAGGGACTATTGTCGCAATAATAAGACCTGCTCCTGTAACAGCAGCAATAACAAGTAATCCTGTAACAATGACTTTTTCCAATATTTACTCTCGTGGTAATGTATTTTTAAACGCTAGGCGGTAATTCTTTATTTTCAAAATCTGGCGAATTTTTAATGACTTCATGAAGTTCCATTAGGCATTGCGCATAGTCAGTTGATGAAAAGGGTTGAGTTATGTGAGAGGGTTCTAAGATATCGAGATCTGCCATAGCTTTTACTATGAGACGCATTGATAAAGAATCTAAGTGTCCAGAATTTTGATATGCTTCAAGAAATGGAAGCATTTGAGTTAATGAAACACCTCTCATTTTTACCGTTCCTAACCATACGGTTAAATTGGCCACAAGGTCGCCACTCTTAGGCATAAGTTTAGTGACTTGTGATGATTCTACTTGAAAATTTAATAGGGATGAGCTCTCAGTTACGCTATGAACTGTTATTGATTCGGGTTCAGTATCGCTGTCATGATTTGATTCGGTGTCGCTGTTATCGGTATCAAATTCATCATTATACTCATTGGTTTCACTAGAATTTTCTTCAGTGACCATTGGAGGAATTTGTCTTATTTCAGTATTTACTTTTGAAGATGAAGGTCGTGCAAAGATATTAGAATCTTTCATTACCAACTCTCTCATATCAATAAGGGTTTGTTTAATTTCAGTCTTAAGAAGGTCTACTTCATCCTGAAGCGTTTGAATTTGTGCTTCTAATTCACTGGGTGTATCGGCCATTTTTTACCCTTTCATCCAAAATATTCCAGGAGTGTCGATACATACCAACACTCCCGAAAAGTATTTAAAACTATTGTAAGATAACTTACTTAATTACTACACATTCATATTTTTGGATAATTCAACTGGGGTTCTACCTTGAACGGATACAATTGCTCCGTCACGTGGGAAAACTTCAATTTTCCATTCTTCATTTACTAGTAGACAA
>CAYOMB010000064.1:0-2032 GCA_964404955.1 uncultured Dehalococcoidia bacterium | reverse complement strand
GATTGTGTTTCAGTTTGAGCAGTTGAAATAGCATCTTCTGCATTTGAAGTAGCACCAAGTCCTGCGTTCAAAATCGCAAAAGCAAATACTGCTGCTACCACCACAAATGCAATTAGAATGATTGCTGTTTCTAGACCGGTTATACCTCGTTCATCTTTCCAAAAAGATCGAACAGATCTTTGAATTTTAGCAAGACTCATTTTATTACCCTCCAAAATATTTAATAAAATCTGGAAATACCCACAGATATGTTAATCCTTACGGAATATTTTAGCAAGGTTTTTTGACCAATGTACCTCTTATTCATTTTGTATTTAGTCATTAGTGACCTTTTCGAAATTTCAATTAGTATGCTAAACTATCAAGACTATTAAACTTCTAATGAAATTAAAAAATTTGTAACCAACAACTATTAGGATCTCTTATGGGAATTGTTTATCAGTTTACTGAACTTTATAAAACTAAAGGTTTTTTACTATTCTTTCTATTATCGTTAGTTTTTGTTTTGTCTTGCGGTGGTGATGACGAAGAAGAAACTACTGCCGATAATCCACAAGAAGCTGCATATCAGGCGGCTCTTGAACGAGCTAACACTGGGGCAACTGGTGATACATTAGATACTTCAGCTACTTTGGAGAGTGCTAAACCAGTTACAACACCTCAGCCAATTGTTATAAAAAGTAAAGACGAAGCACAATTATTATTATGGCAACATTTAACAACTTGTCGAAGAATGGATACTCCAGAAATTACTTCCCATATGCTGGAAAATAATTCAGGTGAAAAAGAATACCATTTGTATCCTAGTGCTACAGCAAAAAACGAATTTGGTGTTTGGAAAATTAATGAAATAAAGGGTGTATTGGTTCCTCAAAATGCTATTGCCACCTCTTGGGACGAATGGGTTACGAGTGGATTAGAGGATACAGTATCAAAAAAATGTGATTCTATATTAGAAAAAGATATCCCATCTCAATTTGTTGAACCACTAGTTAAGCAAGATAGAGACGCCGCAGTTATAGTTTGGACGTATTTGTCAAAATGTTATCCTGATTTACAAACACAATATTTGACACCGAATACTAATGCTGCTGAAGGTGGATTTGTGGTCAAGAGTAGTGCTAATTCAAAAACTGATCATGGTTTATGGAATGTTAAAGTGGATGGAACTTTAAGTCCTATGAATGCGAAAGCTCAAGAACGCGACTCGGAAATTACCAGTGGGCAATGTAAGAATCTTATTAAGTCAGAGACGGAAGCAATTTCTGCAGTATGGGCATATATAGTTAAATGTAATCCATTATTAGATATTAATGATCTCGATTCTAACTGGGATCCAAAAGAAGATGATTGGGTTGTTATAACTAAAAAATCTGCACAAACAAGAATATCAAATCCTGAGCCAGATCATGGTATTTGGCGAGTTACAAGAGATGCTCAAATAACAGCTGATAATGTGACAGCTCAAACAGAAAAAATTAGAGCAGATCAAGGTACAGAAAAATGTTGATAAATCTAATCAGCTAATTTGTTATGTAAATTATCACCAAAAGTAAAATGATAAATAATGAAACATTAGATACTATGATGAATGTTGGCGGAGGTATCGCCAACCTGTTGATAGTATTGCTTATCGTCTGTGCAGTATTTTTTGGAATAATCCTAATTTTCATGATTATATGGGCATTAGCAAGTTGGTATTTTGCCATGAGGCGAGGTATTCAAGAAAGAAAAGATGCCATCGATGAACGCGTCAGGCAACTAGAACAAGAAAATTCTGAATTTACTTCAACTTTACAATATTTCAGAGATTTAAATCTAAAAATTGATGTATTGATGGAACGCACATCATTTTTTCAAGAAAACCTCACAAAATTATTAATTGAGGGAAATCAGGTTAGATATGTTGAAATGCCAAAAGAAGAATCTGAAATACAAATTCTTAATGTTGATGAAGATAAAGATGACATAAATAACCAGACGGTATCGTTAGATGAAGAAGAGGAAGAATCGGGTCCATCGATACAGACGG
>CAYOMB010000063.1:0-7379 GCA_964404955.1 uncultured Dehalococcoidia bacterium | reverse complement strand
ACTAAATATATTGCTATTCCAGCAAAGATTACTCCTAGGATCTTGGTTAATTTAATTTCTTCACCAAGAAAAATTAAGCTCAAGCAAACAGCTATGACAAATGACATCGAAAATATTGGAGATACTATAGATGCTTCACCTTGACTCAGTGCGTAATAGTAAGACATGACAGCTAAACCTAAAAATCCACCCGCAATAGCCATTAATGACCACACCCCTAAAGAAATATTACCATCTATTTCGGATAGTACGCTATGTCGATTAATCCAGAAGAAAATAAATGATATAGCTACTAAAATACCATTGGTAATCAAAACAACAATTTCATTGGGTACATACTTTAAAGATACTTTCGTAAAAAATATAGCAAACCCATAACTACACATAGCAACTCCAGCCCATGTAAGATATCCCATATACACTCTCTCTCTACTTGATATTCAGAGATCTAAAATCTCCATTTCTCTTAGTTATTTTTAGCTCATCTAGATGTTCTAAAATGAGCAATGCATTTTTTCTGCTAATACTGAGATAATCCCTCACCTCAGCAACCTTAACACCTTGATTGTTTTTCATCAATTCAATTATTTTATTAACTATCATTTTGTATTCTTGAGAACTCATTACAATTTCCGAATCAATTTTTATTAAATAATTTCCTTGTATCATAAGGTTAACTAATTCTCTATTCTTGAATGCAGAATTTATATTACTAAATAATTCAGATCTAGCTATATCTAAATAGTCATTAATCAATAACTTGTCACTCTCACTTACATTAATAGAAAAGTGGCTTGAAGATACAAGCTGGTTATTTATTATTACTACTCCATCATCATTAAGTTTGTTTATTATCATTGATAAATATGAATCAGATATCTTCAATATCTGATTTAATTCATTGATGGTACAACCCTCGCGATAAGGGAAATTTGTATGATATTTGTTCAAATACTTTAAAGTTAGATTTTTTATTTCTTCATAATAAATACTAGAAATCAAACCATCACTTCCATCATCATATTTTGAATTTAATACAATAATTTCTTTCTGTTGGGTTAATTTATTAATAAGAGGTGTGGTTTCTTCTACAGGGAAATTTGTTGAAGAGGACAATAAATTGATATTACTAATTCCTAAATCTAAAAGGTGTTGTAGAACAATATCCTCAGGTTTACCTTCAGATAAAGTATACAAACGTTCAATCAAACCTAGGTCACTTCGTTTATGACGATTCACATCTGTTTCTATAATTATTCCACCGCCTATAGTTATATTTGAAGTTCTAATTATAAATCGATCACCAGCTATGCACGGGAGCATATCTTCAAATACAAATTGAGCTAATCCTTCATCTCCCGAAGCAAGTGCATTAGAAGTAAGTAACCTGACTTTGACCATCGATTCTGATGCACCTGTGTAAAACATCACAGATGAATTGTGTCGGAGTATTTTTTTCGTATTAGACACCAATTTTAATTGTACATCTACTGCTCGAGTTACAGATAACCAATTTGGAATTGTTAGGGTATCCCCACGTACAATATCTTGATGGGAAATACCTGAGATATTTACAGCTACACGATTCCCAGGTTCGGCATGATCATATGGTTTATTATGTATATGTAAACCACGAATTCTACCCATTTGGTGTGATTTGACCAATTCAACTTCTTGTCCAACATCCAAAGATCCTTCAATCAATGTTCCTGTAACAACACTACCAAACCCACTAATCACAAATGATCTATCGATTGCTAATCTTGGTTTACTTTTAATTTTATTAGAATTAATTAGTTCTGCTTCTTTTTCTATTTGCAATATCAAATCATCAACACCATCACCGGTAACAGAAGAGAGCTCAATTATTGGGGAATCTATGAATAGTGATTCTTTTAACAAATCACTAATTTCTTCTTTAATTAGCGTAATCCACTCTGAGTCTACTAGATCTTTCTTAGTTATAGCGACAATAAGAGATTGTATTTCTAACAGGTTGATAATTTGAAAATGTTCTATTGTTTGAGGCATTATTCCTTCATCGGCAGCAATTACCAGTACTGCCATGTCTATACCCCCAACACCTGCTAGCATATTTTTTATAAATTTCTCGTGGCCGGGAACATCTATAATACTAACTTCTTGACCACCTGGAAGATTAAACCAAGCGAAACCTAAATCAATGGTCATCCCTCGTTTTTTTTCTTCAGATAATCTATCAGGATCTGTACCAGTAATCCTTTCAACTAGAGCTGATTTACCGTGATCAATATGACCTGCAGTACCTATAACAAACATTATCTATCCTTAAAGAAATTTATAAAAAACTTCATTAGCGAGTAATCTCCCTCGCTTTGTTAATTTTATTGAAGTATTAGTTATTTCTAATAGCCCTATATAAATTAACTCTTCGATTTCTTTTTCATACTTTCTAGATATTAAATCAATAAATGATTGTGTAAATATTGATTTATCAATACCTTCAACCAATCTCAAACCAAGAATAAATTGATCAGCAATTCTTGTATTATCATCATAATCCTCAATTTCAGAAACAGCACAAAATCCTTTTTGAATTTCAGTATTATCCTGTATTAATTGACCTTTTTCTAATAGATTAATATATTCATTAGGAGAATTCACATTCCAAAATCTTAGCCCTGAGTAAAACGAATGAGCACCAGCACCTATTCCAATATATTCTTGAGAATACCAATAAGTTAAATTATGCTTTGATTCTCTACGAGGAAGACTCCAATTAGATATTTCATAATGAGTATATCCATTATTATTCATTTCTTCTTCAATGAATTCATACATATCAGCGGCAAGATCGGAATCAGGATTAGGCATCAACCCCTCCGTTACCATCCAATCAAATTTTGTATTTTTTTCAATTGTTAAACCATACATTGAAATATGATCTGGATTTAATTCTAATGCTTTGTAGATCGTAGATTTCCAGTCAGCAATATTTTGACCAGGAATACCATATATAAGATCTAAACTAAGGTTGTCAAAACCTAAAGATCTTGCTGTCAAAAACCCTTGTGATATTTCTATAAGTTCATGATCGCGTCCCAACACACGTAAAAATTTATCACTAAAACTTTGTGCTCCTATGGATAAACGATTAATATTACTATTTTTCCATGATAGGATTTTTTCTTCAGATAAGTCATTGGGGTTACATTCTATAGAGATTTCTGCGTCTTCTAGTAAATTAAATTTGCTTTTCAGTACTTCCATGATGTGCTTAATATGGTTCTGTGATATATAAGAAGGAGTACCACCTCCAAAAAATACTGATTTAATATTCTTATTTTTTGAATTCAAATCAATATATTTAGACCAATTTGTTAACTCAGTGATTAAAGACGTAATATAATCATCAATCAAATGTTCTATATTTTCATAGGTATTAAAATCACAATAAGGGCATTTCGTCCTACAAAAAGGTATATGAATATATAAAGACAATGGTTCCATATTATTTGTTAGCTATAATAAATTATTAATATGATATAATACACCACTTTATGTACGGTTTGAAAAGGTAATATTAAAATGCAGAAAAATACTTATAAATCAAAAGCCGAATTGCGAGTACGATGGTCTGAATGTGATATGCAGGGTATCGCATTTAATGCAATATATATGGTTTGGTCCGAAATTGCATTTCAGGAACATTTTCGCTCTTTGAATTTAAATATCTATGAATTGGGTAAGGAAAATATATTTGATACAGTTATTGTACATTCAAATATTGATTACAAATTACCTGCTAGGTTAGATGAAATTCTAGAAATATATACTGGAATAAAAAAAATTGGAAACTCAAGCTTCATAATGGAATTCGAAATCATGAATCAAAAAAATGAATTGCTAACTTATATCGAAAATACATATGTAAGCTATGATCGAATAAAAGAAAAATCAAAAACTATACCAGAAGATATTAGAAAAATATTATCTTGATTTTTTGCCAAAAGGCAATCTTAATTCACCTTGTTCCCACATAACCAAAAATTGGCATGCTATAAATATAGAGCTGTACGTACCAACGACTAACCCAATTAGTAGTACATAGAGAAAATTACGTATACTTTCTCCACCTAAAAATATTAGCGCTAATATAGTTAATAAGAGGGTAACACTGGTATTTAGTGATCTGCCGATCGTTTGAGTAATACTCTCATTAACAATCATCGATAAAGGTCTATCTGGATCTATTGTGGCGTTCTCTCTGACTCTATCAAAAACTACAATCGTATCATTTACACTATACCCAATTACTACTAATATTCCTGGTATAAACATTGCATTTATCTCTAACCCCATAAATTTGCCAAGAAGTGAAAATAAACCCAAAACAATAAGAGAGTCATGAATTAAGGCAACGATTGCTGCAACGCCATAGCGAAATGGATTTAATACACCCCGAAATGAATATGTTACATATATTAGTATCCCAACCGAAGCAACAACAACCGCAATAATTGCATTATTCACAGTGTCATTTGCTACAACCCCTGAAACAGTCGCAACATCTACACTTGAAATTGTTGATAGATTTGATAAATCTTCTTCTATTAATAAACGATCGGATTTTGTCCCAACAGATTCATTTCCTTCTTCTAATTTAGTCATTCGAATAAATACTGTATCAATTCCACTTTGTTGAACAGTTGCATCATTAAAGCCTAATTTATTTAATCTATCTCTGACAGAATCAGCCTTAATTTCAGAATCAAAAACTATAGTTAAAGTAGATCCGCCAGCAAAATCAATTCCCAATGTTAAGCGGGGAGAAACTAGTAAAGAGCTTATACAAATTACGAGTAATACTGCCGAAATTGTAAAATACCAAAATCTTCTTTTTACTATATCCATTATTTACCCTCGAGATGTTGTAATATTTTCAGGCGAAAATAAAGATTTCCACTTTCCAAAAATTGTCGAACTCATTATTTGTAATAAAACTTTACTAACAAATACAGATGTGAATAAACTAACTAGTACCCCTATTGATAATGTAGTACCTACTCCCGCAAGCGTAGTCGCTCCGAGTCTTTGTCCAAACCATATTAAAACTGCACTGGTAATAAGTGTTGATATGCTAGCATCTCTGATAGCAGTCCAAGCTCTATTAAATCCAATGTTAATTGATGATAAAAGGGTACGACCTAATCGCAATTCTTCTTTAGTTCTCTCAAATATTAATATATTAGCATCGACTGCCATACCTATAGACAATATAAATCCTGCTAGACCAGCAAGTGTCAAAGTAACAGGGATTAATTTAAACAATGTTAGTACAATAGCCGTATACAAAATAAGACTAAATGCTGCAATGAAACCAGCTACACGATAATATAAAACCATAAATAAAAGAACAAGTAATAGCCCAGCAATACCAGCTGTTAAACTCTTACTCAATGATTCTGCGCCCAAAGTAGCATCTACTGTTAATTCAGAAATGAGTTCTAGTGGAACTGGTAATCTACCAGATTCAAGTTGAATCGCTATAGTATTAACTCTATCAAATGTAAACCCTTGCCCTTCTATAAATGCAGATCCTCCCAATATAGGTTGAGAAACACCAGGTGCAACAATTTCTTCCTCATCAAGAAAAACAACAAATCTATCAGGTGTGGAGGTTCCTCTTGTAGCAGATAATTTTGTTGTTAGTTCAGCAAACACCTTAGTTCCTTCACTATCAAATTCAACATTAACTATTGGTGCTCCTGTCTGAGGATGAGTACCAGCATAAGCTCGATCAAGATCATCCCCGGTTAAACCAGTTTCCTGGTCTGACTGATTCTCTTTCACATCACACGGGAAATACTCTATACCATCTGCAACTAATCGGTAATTTTCCAAACATGTACGTTCAACAAATCTTAATTGGGCGGTTCTTCCAATTAAGGTTTTGACTTCTTCAACATTATTTAATCCTGGTAATTGTACTAATATTTTATCCCCGTCCATTGATTGAATTATAGGTTCTGAAACACCGTAAGGATTAACTCTTTGATTAATAATATCAACGACACCTTCCATCTGATTAGCAGTAGGAGTTGCCGGAATATCGGTAACAATATATTTACTTGTTGTACCAATATAGAGTTCCAAATCTTTTTTTAATATATCCTCGTCTGGGGTTCGAGTTGACATCTCAGTATTAATAATTACGAGTTTGCCATCGTTAACTTTGACACTTTTATTGCTTGATCCCAAATTAGAAAAGATTTCTGTAACAAATTGCTCAAGTAAGATAGCTTGATTTTCTTCTGCAAACTTAATTGAAAAAGTAAATTCTTTAAGATTTTCAAGATCTTCTTCATTTCCTAAAATAAATAGCATTTCATCGATATTAGATATTCTGTATTCCAAACGACTTTCAATACCAGGCAAATAATTTGCTAAACTTATTATTTCACTTGTTTCTCTTAATTTTAAATCAACACTCAACTGGTTATTACTATCGATCTTACCTATACTTGCATATATTTGCTCTGGGTCTAACAAGTTTGCTAAATGAAAGGTTACTATACTTTCATTAATTGAATTCACATTAGGAACGTCTGAAAATTCAATTTCGATATTCTTTGTTCCTCTTGCTTGGTATACTAAGTGACTACCTCCTTGAAGGTCTAACCCTAGTTTCATACCAAGTAAAGAATCACTTCCTCTTGAAAAAGTCCAGCCACCTAGATTTAAATCCCATTTACTTGGGAACAAGGCTCCAAAAGTAGCAAGCCCAATCACAAGTATCATTAGTAACCTAATTATATTACTTCTATTAATTAACAAAACTCATTTCCTTATCTATTTATTTCCCTATTTAATATAACTTTTGCATATTGAATAGCATCTTCATATTCTGTAATTTTACCAGAAATTACCTCTTCTTGAATTTCCTCTAAGATGGTACCAATAATAGGACCAGAAGATAAGCCCAATTCTTGCATTAATTGTTTACCATTAACAAGTCTGTCATACTTTGGATCATCTTGCTGTTTTGTACCCTGTAAATAAATATGATTCACCTTTGTTGTGTAGTCAACCCATTCTTGTTTTTCCAATAGTGGGCCGCGGGCAGCTAAATAGTCAGCTAAATTTAGATATATAGTATCAATTGCAAAATCTTCTGAACTACGAAAAAAGCGATAAATTGCTTTGTCTGAGGGTAGCTGACCTTCATGGCTCATTTGACCCGGCCTAAGGTGATGATCAATTATTATACTAATTCCTCGTATATGTTTTTTAGAGAATCGAAGGTTTTTGAGTATCCCTTCAGATAGTATTGCACCTTCTCTATGATGACCTTTAAATCTTATTCTTTCATTATCAATAGTTTTAGTATGAGGTTTACC
>CAYOMB010000062.1:0-7420 GCA_964404955.1 uncultured Dehalococcoidia bacterium | reverse complement strand
CAGATCAAACTATCGAGTGTGTATTAGATCACTATGATTACATGGTCAATTTGGTTGGTATAGACCATGTTGGTATTGGCACTGATACTCTAATAGGGGATCATGTCGCTTTTGCTTCTTTAAATATGACTGGACCTGCAACACCCGTAGCACCATATATGGATGGATTAGAATCACCAGCCGATGGAAAAAATATTATAAGAGGATTAATCAAACGTGGATATACCGATGAAGAAATTTATAAAATCGCAGGAAATAACGCATTAACATTTATGAAAGATATACTCTAGTTCATATAAGGAGTTTAGTATGATTCGTTTTATTACCCTATTTATAGGTGCTTTTTTAGCAGTAATGATAGCTATTCAAGAAATTATGCCATATTTTATAACTGATATAGAATTTCCTCAAAACGAGTTGATCATAACATTAGGTGTTGCCATTGGTTCACTATTAGTTGTTATTTTACCAAGAGTTGCAATGGTAGTTTTTATCTCAAATGCAATATATTCTGCACTACAAGTTCAATTAGGATCAGAAGAAGATCTATATGTATATGCAATAGCCTCAGTAGTGTTAACAATAATGAGCTATATGAGTTTTCTCAGCTTGAGAAGAGATAAAAAAAGAATAAAACAAGAAATTAATACAATTGATCCATATGATGTTTAGTTATCATATCTTAATCTTGCCAAGAGTATTAAAACTAATGTGGATATTAAAATAAGAATAGCTGATAACGTTATTCCTAATTCGAAATCTGATTCCATAGTAGAGATGATAGCTAAAGGCATTGTTTGGGTTTCTCCAGTTAGGTTCCCTGCAAATACTAAAGTAGCACCGAACTCTGAAATAGCCCTGGCCCAACCTAATGCAGCTCCATTAATTATCGATTTCCAAGCAAGCGGTAAATTAATATAAAAAAAACGTCTTATTGGATTAAGACCTAAACTACTTCCAATATCTTCATAATCACTATTGATATTACTTAAACCTAATCGAACTGATCGTAGGAAAAACGGAAATGCTACAAAAATTTGAGCTAATATAACTGCGATTGTAGTAAAAGGAATTGATATCCCAAAGTCTATAAGGTATTTCCCTACTGGCCCATTTTTACCAAATGTCATTAGCATTGCAAAACCTACGACAACAGGCGGAAGTATTATAGGTAATTCTATAGTGTAATCGACATACTTAACGAACTTTGAATTACTTTTAGTTATAATATGTGCTACTGGTATACCAATTAATATTACTATTATTATGGCTATGAAACTAGTTGTTAGTGATAAAAATAATGCTGACGTAACAACTGGATTAGAAATAGCATTTACTACATTATTATTGTTAAAAGCATTAAATAACAAAACTATTATAGGTAGTAATATAAAAGCAATATATATAACTAATGGAACATATTTAATGTTTGCAAAGTATGTAGGTCTATTTTTATTCATTAGCAATCACAATCCTGGGTAATAAAACCGTGTTGTAACCATATATGTTTTAATTCGTCACTTGAAATATAGTTTAAAAAATCTTTACCTAAAGAATCCTTTAAGGATTGATTAAGTATACCTGCATATATAGAAGTTTTTATATTAACACTTTCTGGTATATGTATTTTATACATTTCATTATTGTCTATTGATGTGTAGTCGGTTTCATAAACCACAGCAACGTCTATTTCTTTTAAAATCACTTTTGACGCAACCATTTTAACATTACGTTCTTTGGATATAACATTTGTATTGAATAAATCAGAATAATTGCCTCCGTACATACCCTCATTATTGATATTAAAAAGGAGTTGATTTGTGTAATTTCCTATCGGAACCTCATTCATACCTACTACGATTGATATATCATCTTGTATGACGTCTTCAAGTGTTTTGATATTAGGATTATTTGTAATTATTGCCAATTTATTTTCTGCAAGTTTATAGGTTGATTTATCTAATATATCTAATTCTAGGGTTTTATTGAATTGTATTTCATCTGCAGAAATGAATATATCTGGTGTGGCTCCAAACTCAATTTGTTGCCTCAAAGTAGAAGATCCCGCATAAGAAATTATAATAGATGATTGAGTAACATTATTATATTCATCAATTAATTGGTTTAATACATTAGTTAATGAAGATGCTGCATAGATTTGGACTGTATTATTATCTGGTTTATTACATGCAGTCGTTAGTGTCAGATAAATTAATAATAAACTTATATATAAATATTTCATTTGATGAGTTTATCAGAGAAAAAGTTGAAATACATCTTAACTTAAAAGGTGATGGATTTGGTTCCAATGATGTAGCGTAGGTCGACTATCATCATTAGTTAGTGGGGATTCAATAATCGAGATTCCTGTATTGTTAGTTGACATCGATATAGATTGTTCAACAGGTATTCCTAACAGCATTTTAGCAAGAATTCTTATTGTTCCACCATGAGATACAATTAAGATTGTTTTATCATCAGTGTGTTTTAACTTAACATCTGCGATAAATTGTATAAGCCGTCCTGTTAGATCATTTAATGTTTCAGCATCCTGTATCTTTTCTAAGATTAATCCATTACGTATCCATTGATTGAACTCATGGGGATATTTAGATTGAACTTCATTTCTTTTTAATCCTTCCCATTGACCAAATCCAATTTCACGAATATTTTCAGTTATTTCGATAGGTACATTTAGTTTCGAATTTAAAATCTGGGCAGTCTTTTTTGCTCTTTCTAAATCACTTGAGTAAATGTAATCAACTGGTATTCCTTTTAACCCGAAATGTATTTTTGATGCTTGTATCAGACCATTTGAACTTAACTTTGGGTTTTTTTGACCTTGGAATATGCCCTTCTTATTCCAGTTACTTTCTGCATGTCGTACAATGATCCAATTCATAATTACCTATTTTTAGTTAATTTTAGTTATTAATACCTTTTCGTAGTTTAATTTACCTGGCTTTAACATAGGGTTGAAAGTTTTATCTTCTTCTAACACTGTCATATATTCTGCAAATAAGTCTGTGCACGCAACAAATCCTTGATACCAATCTTCATCAATGTTAACTTTAGCAGTTATTGAAATCGATTTGGAGGTGATATTAACTTTATCCCCGGTAGTAAGGGATAGGCTAGATGCATCATCGCTAGAAATCGTTAAAACTTTATCATAAATAACGGTATTTTTATTCGTTAATGGATTTGTTTCGATTTCAGTACCTTCCATAAATAGGACCCTGCCAGGTATCAGTATTAATGAATTATCTTGCGAATGATTTAGATTAAATTGTGGGACAGATGTTATTTTGAGTGAATCATTGTTTATTACTTGGTTCCATTCAATTCCTATTAAAATTCGTTCAGAATGTAGTAATTGTGTAGGTAATGGGTTATCTTCTTGAGGTTTTAAAATTACCTTAGCATTTGAATTTAATCTAGCATGAGAAATATCCTTATATTGAGCTACTTTTGTTGATATTTCATCCATGATATTTGAGGAAGACTTATAGTTGAAATCTTTTGAACCTAAACGACTGGCTACTTTTGATAAGAATCCCCAAATTGTTGGTATATTATTAGCATTCTTAACAATGTTATCTGATATTTGTACTTTTCGTTCTAAGTTGGTGTAAGTACCTATCTCTTCTGTATGTAATGTAGTGGGTATTATGTAATTAGCTAGGGTTTGTTGGAGATCAGATATTGACGGCGACAATAGGATTACATTAAGCATAGATTTATTGATATTTTCACTAAATAAAACGTGATTATTTGAAAATGATTCAACATCCCCAATTATAAAAACATTTTTCAGTGTTCCATCGTTTAAAAAATCAACAAATTTTGTATAATTGAATGCCTCTGAATCACTCTCAAAAGCCAATGTGTGACCTGGTAAAACTTCAGACCTACATCCCATATCAATCAATCCTTGTTGATTACTACCTTGAGATAAAGGATAAAGTCCGCCTTCCTCCGTTAATATATTTTCTGACAGAATAGAGAGATCCAAGATCATATTTACGTAATGGTCTAAATTATCAATCGAAACATTATCTGTTCCATATAATAAAGAAATAGATCCTGAATTAGATATCTGACCTGTAATTGTTTGAATTATATCTTTGGAAATACCAGTTGTTTCTTCAAAATTAGCTAATTGTACTTTTGTATAATCATCTGGATTTATTTGGTGGAATAAGTTTGTTATATCAGTTTCTTTTAACTTAATTAAAGAATTGATTATCGATTGTAGTAATAGTAACTCCGAACCAGGTTTAGGCCTTAGCCATGTGTTAGCAATAGAAGATGATTCAGTTTCTCTGGTATCTATTGTTATAACATTTGCACCATTTCTTTGTGCATTTTTAATAGGTATTCCTAATATGTTATATTCTTCTGTAATATTAGCGTTGAGAATTATAATCGTATCTGAATTTTCTATATTCCAAATACTATTGGTGGATCCAGCATAACCTATCCTGTTAATTAAAGGAGTTATAGGGGTAACTGAATTATCTGTATCACTTAAAATATTATTGGTTTTTAGAACCGATCTAGCAAATTTCTGGACGATATATGCTGATTCGTTTGAAATATTAGGAGCAACTAAAATTGCTGTTTGATCAGGACTCATTGTTGAAATATCATTTGCAAGGGTTTCAGTAATTGATTCAAATGTAACATCTGTTAGTATGTCTTCTTGTCTAATTTGAGGATTGATCATTTTTTTTGTATTCATATAAGAAGATCCGAATTTGCCACGAAAACAAGCTTGACCTTTATTAACAGGTGAATTTAATTCAGGAATTACGCGTATCATTTTTTCACGACTATTAAATTCAAGATTAATTTGACAGCCTACTGGGCAAAGGTTGCATATTGTTTTTTCGACATTAGCGGCTTTTTCCCATTTATTATCTGTTTCTACCAAGGCTCCTACCGGACAGACATCTACGCAAGCTCCACAAAATTCGCAACCTGATTGCATAAGACTTGTACCATTACTAGTACCTACAAGAGACTGTCCTGCTCTTTCTAGAAAGGTTATAGCACTATCACCTCTTACATCTTCGCAAACTCTTACGCACCTAGCACACACAATGCATAAATTGTAGTCACGATCATAAAATGGGTCACCATTTTCGACAGGAAGATTTCTTGTTTGGTAATTTAATGGTGAATTAATATCCATTCCTAAAAATCTTACGGTATCTTTTAGTTCACATCTCTCATTTTTGGGGCAAGTAACACATCTATCATTTACAGAAACATGGCGCAAACAAATATCACCTGGTCCACATAAGTCAACTCTATGACAAGTTAGACAACCATGAGGATGTTCAGCAATAACCATTTCCATTATGTCAGTTTGTAATTCTCTAATTTCTTCAGTATTTGATTGAATAACCATTCCATCTCTAACTGGTAAGGCACAGGATGCAGTTGCTGGTCTTAAAACTTTTTGTTTTACTTTTTGACCATCTTGGTCAATTTCCATTTCTACTTCTTCTCTGACCATACACATTCTACAAGCTGCAAAAGGTTTCATTCCTGGGTGATAACATAAATATGGAATATATATTTGTGACTCTAAGGCAGCTTCAAGTACGGTTTTGCCTGGGGATGTTGTGATTTTCTTCCCATCTACTGTAATGTTAATCTCTTGACCATTTGCTACCATAATATTCTCCGTTTAATATCGATTTGCACGTGTTGGTATATTAATACTTACATTAGGCTCACCTATTGATGTATCTAATGCCAAATCAAAATCTTCTTTAAAATATTCTAATGCTGATTTAATAGGATTAAAACCTAATTGGCCATGTCCACAAAGTGATCCTTGTTGCATATTTGTTCCAACTTTTCTCATTAATTCTATATCTTTTTCAGTAGAAGTTTTACCGCATATTCTATTCAAGATTTCTAATAAATGGGAATTACCCAGTCTACAAGGAAAACATTTACCACATGATTCAAATTGACAAAAAGCAATTAGCATCCTTGTAAGATCAATTACATCAACGTCTTGATCAGCAACAATAATTCCACCGGAACCCAATATAGCTCCTGCTTTAGCCATAGAATCAAAGTCGATAGATGTATCAAGTTTAGAGGAATTAAGCACGCCTCCTAATGGGCCACCTGTTTGAAGCAATTTTAGTTCTTTATTATTCGGAATTCCACCACAAATATCTTCAATTACTGTTCTAATAGTAGTTCCCATTTCAATTTCATATAACCCTGGTTTATTTATATTTCCAGAAAGACATAAAATAGCTGTTCCTGTACTAGTTTCAGTACCAATCGATGTAAACCATTCACTACCTTTGGCAATAATTGAGGTCAGATTTGCAATCGTTTTAATATTATTAATGTTACTTGGATGTCCCCACACTCCAAATGCGGCTGGAAAAGGTGGTTTGTATCGTGGCATTGCTCGTTTTCCTTCAACAGCTTCCATTAAAGCCGTTTCTTCCCCGGCAACGTATGACTCACCAACGAGTACAACTTCAGCGTCAAATGAAAAGTTTGATCCTAAGATATTTTCACCGAGTAAACCATTATCATACGATGATTTTATTGCTTCTTTAGTTCTTTCGATTGGAATATCGTTACCGTGTCTGATAAAAATTACTCCATTTGAAGCATTTGTAGCAATAGCAGCTAATATTAAACCTTCAATTAACCTATGTGGATCACTTTCGAGTATAGCTTTATCATTCCAAGCTCCTGGATCTCCTTCTTCACAATTACATAAAATGTATTTTTCTTTTGCATTTGATCCTTTCAAAAACCCTAACTTTACACCTGTAGGAAAAGCAGCTCCGCCTCTGCCGCGAAGTTTGGAATCTAATATTTCCTTATGTACCTCATCAACTTCCATTTCAAACAAAGCTTTTGCTAGTGCTGAGTAACCATCCTTTACGATATATTCATATATATTTGTGGGATCAATTTCGCCAAAATTCTGTGTCAGGATTTTTTTTTGCAATTTATTTTCAGGTAGTTCATAAAATTGAGGAGTATTATTAGTATTGGTCAAATTTCCTGTATATGCAAAAGCAATATCGTACAGTGGTATACCGTTAATGATATGGCTTTGAACAATGTTTTTGACATCATTTATATTAACGTTGGAATAAAAAACACGTGACCCATCCGTCATTTCAACATCAATTAATGGTTCTGCATAAGAAAGACCAAAGCCACCCACATGTGATAACGTTACATCAAGATTATTTTCAGAAATATGTTTTGCGAATTCATTGCTTATTTCTATTGAGCCTGCAGCAACACCTGAAATATCAGTTCCAATACGTACACGTGGTTTATTACTAATTTGTTGGTACTTTTCACTTGCTACATTTTTTAAATCAATAAATTTTTGCATAGTTTATTTCTTTGTCTTTTT
>CAYOMB010000061.1:5873-7430 GCA_964404955.1 uncultured Dehalococcoidia bacterium | reverse complement strand
TACCCTGATCAATTATTTGGAGATTGTATAGAAATTATAGATAAAACTGGAAAAGTTTTGTACAAATGGAACAGTTGGGAACACTTAGATTTTGATCAAGATGTAATATGCCCACTCGAATCACGTCGGGAATGGACCCATGGAAATGCTATAGGATACGGAGGAGAAGGAAAATTTCTTGTTAGCTACAGAAATATTAGTATGATTGCTCTTATAGATATCAATAGTGGTGAATTTGTTTGGAAATGGGGGAATACCATATTATCTCACCAACACAGTCCATCGCTTTTAGAAAATGGCAATATAATGGTATTTGATAACGGACCCCACAGACAAGGGGGCACTTTTTCTAAAATTATTGAGATAAATCCAAATACTAATGAAATAGAATGGGAATATACCGGAGATCCGTCTATTAGTTTCTTTAGTGCAAATATTAGTAGTTGCGAAAGACTTCCAAATGGTAACACCTTGATCACTGAAGGAGCTCCAGGAAGAATATTTGAGATTACGCATGATAAAGAAATTGTATGGGAATATATCAATCCCTTCGAAGTAAATGGTGAAGCTCCTATACCTAAAAATGCAATTTTCCGATCTCACAGGTATGATAAAAATCATCCAGCAATTCAAAAAATATTAGGATAATAATGTATAGGAAGTCTAAATATCTGTTTATAATTATACCCCCATTATTACTGTACTATGGGTCAAAATATTTATTAAACGGAGATTTAATCGGTATAATATTTGATTTTATAGGATAGGGGGTAATATGAGTAAAAAAATAGAATACTTTTGTACTGGATGTGGTAAATATTTTGACGAAATATCAGACTCGTATGTATGTCCTTCGTGTGCTTCTACTGTAAGAGTTTCATTTAAACAACTCCACAATCTGGCTCCAGAGAATATTTCTTACGAAGATTTTCTAAATATTACAAATCCTTTAGAAAATCCATCTACCCAAATATCAATGGGTGAAGGGAATACTCCTTTTATTGATTTACCATACATATCAGAACATCTTCAAATAAAACGATTAACTGCGAAACTAGAATATCAAAACCCTACAGGATCATTTAAAGATAGAGGGTCTTCAATGTTAGTTTCATATTTAAAAGAAAATGGACATACTAGCATTATTGAAGATTCATCTGGTAACGCAGGAGCTTCTATTGCTGCTTATGCTGCAAAGGCAGGAATACATTCGATAGTTTTTGTACCCTCAACGACTTCAAGAATAAAAACAAGGCAATTGGAATTATACGGAGCTGAAGTCCGACTAACAGATGGGCCAAGAGATAATTCAGCAATTGCAGCTGTTGAAGAATCCAAAAAAGGGAATTCGTTTTATGCATCTCATAATTTAAATCCTTTCTTTATGGAAGGAACGAAAAGTTTTGCTCATGAAATCTATAAATATTTTAATAATGAATTACCAGATCAATTACTCCTTCCCGTAGGAAATGGATCATTTTTTATTGGTATCTGGAAAGGATTTGAAGAACTTGCCTGGGCTTTTCCAAACACATTTAAAAAACCACTTTTAAACTC
>CAYOMB010000061.1:0-5773 GCA_964404955.1 uncultured Dehalococcoidia bacterium | reverse complement strand
ATAAACTAAATCTTTTAACTATTCCTTTCAGCATAATCGATATAGTTAGTACCACCAACAGAAGATATTACGAGTTTTTGGCTATAACCTGTTTCTGAATTTTTAGCAGTATGTTCTGTAGTTAAAACCTCTACTTCATCTGGATTGATATCATTAACTAATGCTTCTTTGATAGGTCTCCCATCAAATGAAGTTTTTGAATTTATACCTAGAATATGCAAAATTGTTGGTGTTAAATCAATATTTCCTGTTGGTGTTGCGCATGAAATTCCCTTTTTAAAACTAGGGCCAAATGCACCTAAGACATTATTCATTTCATGTTTACTTATAGAACCGTGCATACCAAGGTCTACATCTCCTCCAGTACTGTATATCATTCCAGGGTAACCAGCTTTGTTTTTCTCAGAATTCCATTGAAATGACATTGCGATATCAGGACAACGTGGACCTTCAATGCCGATCAAATCTGCAGATAACACACCTTCAATTTCTCCTATCTTGGAAGAAGAAAATAATGGGCCACACCATTCATACTGCATTAGTGTATTAACTAATTTCTGAGTAATCGCGTTATCAGAGTTTTTAACATAGAACAAAGCACTACCACCATTTGGTGCAATAAGAATTGAATCATCATCTTCATTTTTTAATAAACCAACTGTTATTAATTCTTTACGTACATCAATAACTTTTTGAATAGTTGAATATCCATGATCAGAAATAACTATAATATCTGCATCCTTTGATTTATCATTATCTCGAACGCGTTTAACTAGTTCTCCAAAGTGTTGATCAGCAAAACGAATGGCAGCAGTTCCAATTTCATTTCCAACCCCATCAGCATGATGTGATTTATCTGGGTCTGAAAACCAAATCAATCCGACTAAGGGATCAATTTCAGGTATAAAGTATTCTGTCATCATGTCAACACATCGTTTTAATCTTTTCTCATTTGGAACAACTTCTGCTGGCCATTCTCCAAACTTTGCTATTAACGTTTTTTCCAAATCATAGGGTAGAGTGAAATCAGGATTAACAACTGCACCGCCATTCTTATGGGCATTAGGATTTTGTAAAAAGGAATTCCCGGTAGTACCAGCTCCTACAGCAATAAATTTCTCACCGGCTTCTGATAAAATATCTCCTATATTTTTTGCATAAAGAACATCTCCAAGTTTTCCTCTTATTTCTTCGAGTATAGGTTGTAGTACCGAAAACACCGAAGTTGGATCGTAATCTCGCATTACAACTGTATTGGCAGCAATTCCATGTGATCCAGGAGTCCTCCCTGTAAACATAGATGTTGAGTTAATTCTTGTCACTGAAGGGTATACTGCATGATGGTTCGAGAAAGTAACTCCATCATGTAAATATGCATATAAATTCGGCATTAAATCTTTATTGATTTGACTTGGCTGTAATCCATCAAAAGATACTACTAAAACTTTCATTGCGATCATCCTTTTTAATTTCAGATAAATTAAGAGAAATTGAATGTATTATATATGTTTATTTTGATTAAATTTATATTAATATACGTAATTATCATAACAAAAAGGAGTAAATAGCTATGGCTAATGATAAAGTCGTAGATAATAGTTACGAATTACTAAAATCAAAGTATTCTGATTCTTTTGAAAACGATGCAAAAAAAGAGATCGAAGATATAATTTCACAATTACATGGAATTTCAGAAACCCTCAAGAAATACAAACTTGGTCATGATATTCAGCCGTTTAATGCTAAACCATTAGAGTAGTACTATGGAAAAAAACACACTTCTATATAAATCAATAAGACAATTATCAAATCTTATTAAACAAAAAGAAATAAAAGCTTCAGAAGTTGGAAAATATTTTTTCAATCGGATATCTTCACTTGGTCCAGAACTAAATTCTGTTGTTAGTTTGCTACCTGAGCTAGCAGAAAAGTCATGGAATTCTGCAGATAAGCAAAATGAAATCAAAACAATTCTCCACGGAATACCTTATGGAATTAAAGATTTAATCTCGGTGAGTTACAAGGATTCAGGATTATCAAATGTAAATTCTCCGCCAACGACCTGGGGTGCAAAACCTTTAGCCAATCAACACTTTGAAAATACTGCAACAATTGTTAAACGTCTAAATAGGGATAAGGCAATACCATTAGCTAAATTAGCAATGGTAGAACTTGCAGGAGGGCTAGGCTATAAACAGCCAAATGCATCTCTAACAGGACCAGGATTAAACCCTTGGGATACTTCAAAATGGACTGGAGGATCTTCTAGTGGCTCTGGTGCTGCAGTTGCTGCAGGATTAGTTCCCTTTGCATTAGGGACTGAAACTTGGGGGTCAATATTAACTCCAGCTGTCTATTGCGGTATAACTGGTCTCCGTCCAACGCTTGGGCTTGTAAGCAGAAATGGAGCAATGGCTCTTAGCTGGACACTAGATAAAATTGGACCAATGTGCCTCAATGCAGATGATTGCGGAATTGTATTAGATACCATTTCTGGGTATGACCCGAAAGATTCATCTTCTTCACGAAAAAGATTTTCCTACGACCCAGAATTCAAAATAACTAACAAACCTAAATTAGCTATTATTAAAGGTATTCTAGAAACTTGTGATGAAGATGTTAAGAATAACTTCAACGAATCAGTAAAAATATTGTCTCAATTTACTGAAATAGAAGAAATAGATCTCCCAGAATATCCGTATGAAATAGTTACAAGAATTATATTATTCTCAGAATCAACAAGTGCTATGGAAGACTTTATCGATGATGATCTTGCAAAATCATTAACTGCACCAGAAGATAGGTTTAGTATCTTTCCCCGAACTTTAATTAGTGCTAAAGATTATATTAAAGCTCTACGAATGAGAAAAGTAATTGTAGGTATAGTTTCAAACATCTATAAACAATATGACGCAATTATTGCACCCACAAAACCATCTACTGCACCTCCATCTGATGGAGAATTCAGAGGATCGGTACGTTCAGGATACGACCCAATGGGAAGTATCGGAAATCTTACTGGACTACCAGCAATATCTGTCCCAAATGGATTCGGTATACAAGATAACTTACCAACAGGTTTCCAAATAATGGGGCAACCCTTTTCTGAAAACTTGCTAATAGGTATTGCCAAAGAGTATCAAAACGTAACAAAATGGCATTTAGAACATCCGAAAAAATATAGCGGAGGCTAAAATGACTACAAGTAATAGTACTGTAGAAAAATTAGATAAAGCTTCACAAAACACCTATGACGCATTAATTGTGGGCGCTGGTTTTGCAGGTATGTATATGCTGTATAAATTAAGAAACCTAGGATTCACTGCAAAAGTAATTGAAGCGGGAGATGGTGTAGGAGGAACGTGGTACTGGAACCGATATCCCGGTGCCAGGTGTGATGTATGGAGTATGGAATACTCTTATCAATTTTCAGAGGAACTTCAACAAGAATGGGTATGGAGTCAAAAATACGCTCCACAACCAGAAATTCTAAAATATGCAAATCATGTTGCTGACAGATTTGATCTCAGAAAAGATATTCTCTTCAAAACAAAAGTGCTTTCTGCCAAACACAATGATGAAACAAAAAACTGGACAATAAAAACTGATGATAATCAGATCTTCAATTCTCAATTTTGTATTATGGCAACAGGGTGCCTTTCTACTCCCAACAAACCTAATTTTACAGGTATTGATGATTTTAAAGGCCCTTGGTATCACACTGGACAATGGCCGCATGAAGGTGTCGATTTTACTGGTAAAAAAGTTGGAATAATAGGTACGGGTTCTTCTGCTATACAATCTATACCTGTTATTGCGGAACAGGCTGAAAAATTATTAGTTTTTCAAAGAACTGCTAACTATACTATACCCGCACATAATGCAGATCTTGAAGAAAGCTTTATAAATGAAATTAAAAGCGATTATAAAGGACTTCGTGAGCGAGCTAAACTCAATCGAGGGGGAACAGCTGCCCTAAGACTAAATGAAGTAAATGCAGTCGATGTCAGTCAGGAAGATAGAATACAGCAATACCAAAAGAGATGGGAAGAAGGCGGGGTGCCTTTTATGGGATCATTTCAGGACTTGCTTTTAAATCCAGATTCCAATAAAACTGCTGCTGACTTTGTTAAATCTAAAATTGATGAAATTGTTGAAGACCCTAAAGTTGCAGATTTATTGAAACCAAAAAATATTATTGGATGTAAGCGGTTATGTGTTGATACTAATTACTACCAAACATTCAATCAGCCACATGTAAATCTGATTGATGTGAGTGAAACAAAAATCGATTCAATTACTGCAAAAGGCATTAAGGTAGGGGAAGATGAATACGAAGTAGATGCAATAGTATTTGCTACCGGATTTGATGCTATGACTGGAGCCTTGAAAAATATTGATATTATCGGTTCAAATAACCAAACTCTCAATAATAAATGGGAAGATGGCCCTAGAATGTATTTAGGATTATTAGCAAAAGGATTTCCTAATCTTTTTACAATAACAGGACCAGGAAGCCCCTCAGTTTTGAGCAATATGTTACCTTCAATCGAACAACATGTTGACTGGATCAGCAACTGTATAAAATATTTAAGTGATAATGATTTCAATCAAATTGAACCCACTATGGAAGCTGAAGAAGAATGGATATCGCATGTTAACGAAGTTGCAGGAAAATCTCTGAGATCAACTTGTGATTCGTGGTATGTAGGAGCCAATATAGCAGGTAAACCACGGGTATTTATGCCATATATTGGTGGTGTGCCTGCATATAGAGAAAAGTGTGAAGAAATTGTATCTAAAGGATATGAAGGTTTTAAACTTACTTAAACAGAAATAAACGGAGGAGTAATGGGAACATCTCGAATGTATACTGATAGTAACGGAGATACCAATTGGCAACCAATTGAGATTAACGATCATAAAGAATGGACCGATGGTTTTAATGCAAAAGATATAAAATTTGGCTATCGTCCTGCTAATGTAGAACAGGACTGGCATCCAGCTCCCCAAAGACAATTTGTAATCATATTATCCGGACAACTACAAATAACGTATCCTGACGGAACGAAAAGAGTTTTTGGAGAAGGGGAAGCAAGATTAATGGAAAATATCACTGGTCAAGGCCATAAAACTATGGCAATTGGTGATAAGGATTGCCTTACTGCGACTGTTGTACTTGAAGATCAAAATGCTCCAATAGGTCTAATTTAATAAACATTTGAATGTTTAAACCTTTTTCAAATAGCTTTTATGGATGGAAGATTCTCGGAGGAGCTGTAGTTTGCCAATTTGTTTCAATAAGTGTTGGACAAATGGTTGCTGGGATTTTTCTTGAATCGATAACAAAAGAGCTAAATATACCTGTATGGCAATTTTCTGCCACACTGGCAATTGCTAACGTTACTGGAGCATTCATCGTACTAATCATCGGTCCACTGATAGACCGACTTGGATTAAGAAATGTGATGATAACTGGTATGGTATTCTGCAGTGTAGGTCTATTTGGGCTATCTCAATTATCATCTTTTATTCATTTTTTTATTTTTCAGATTATTACTAGTTCAATTGGATGGATCTTATTTGGTCCTGCAGTAGTAAACTCCGCGATAATAAAATGGTTTGTTGCACGTAGGGGATTTGCATTAGCTATAGGTTCTATAGGGGTTCCTTTGGCAGCAATTATCTCACCTGTAGTTATAACTCCGATTGTAGACACCTACGGATTCAGAACTGGCTATATGGTACTATCAATCTTCGTATTAATTATTAT
>CAYOMB010000060.1:0-7536 GCA_964404955.1 uncultured Dehalococcoidia bacterium | reverse complement strand
ATTATTTAATATGTTGCTCTTCCTCCACTAATATCAAAAACAGCTCCTGTACTGAATGAACATTCTGAGGATGATAACCACGCAACTAAAGCTGCAATTTCAGTTATTTCTCCTGTTCTACCAACTGGAATTCTATCGACCATATATTTCACTTGATCTGGTGTGAATTGATCAAGAATTCTCGTTTGTACAACTGCAGGAGTAATACAATTAGCTAGCACCCCTGTCCCAGCTAGTTCCTTACCTACTGACTTAGTTAAGCCTATGACAGCTGATTTTGTAGCGGAATACGGTACCATGCGTGGATTACCTTCTTTGCCAGCAATGGACGCTATATTAACTATTCGCCCATAATCTTTTTCAATCATATGAGGTATTACTTCATGACAAAAAGAAAAAACCCCTCTAAAATTTGTTCTGTAAACTCTATCTAGTTCTTCAACATCTAGTTCCCAGATATTACCATTTTTACCTCCAATACCAGCATTATTAACAAGTATGTCTATTCTTCCCCACTTGTCTAATGCTTTCCTAACCGCTTCTTGAGCAGTCTCTGGATTAGCAACATCACCTATACATATTTCTAAATCTACTCCATTTGCAGCCAGCTCAGTCCCCGATTGTTCTGCCAAATCTGCATCAAAATCAACCATAACAATATTTGCACCATCATCTGAAAGCCTCTTAGCTATACCGTAGCCAATTCCAGTAGCGGAACCTGTTACAATAGCTACTTGCCCATCCAGATTACCCATATTTCCCCCTTAGGTTTATGTTGTTGTATTTAAAAACGACTCTACTTCTTCTAATGTGGGCATAGATTCTTGAGCACCAGATTTTGTGACTGCTAACGATCCTATAGTAACGCCCATAGCTACAGATTTTTGAAAAGAATTTCCTTTTAATAAGTGTGCTGTAAATCCAGCGTTAAAAGCATCTCCAGCAGCTACTGTGTCTACTGCTTTAACTTTTTTGGCTTCAATAAACCCAGAATATTCATGATTGAGATAATAAGCACCTTTTTCACCTAATTTAATAATGACCCCCTCTTTTACCCCTCTCTCAAGCAACGTTGCTGCTGCATCCATTATTTGTTCTTTTGATTGAACTGGGTGGTCAACTAAGATTTCTGCTTCTGTTTCGTTAGGAATCAAATAGTCAAAATATTTATACGATTCTAGCGGAATAATTCCTGCAGGTGCAGGGTCCATTACGACAAGCTTTTTTACTTTTTGTGCATATTTGGCAGCTTGTAATGAAATGTCTAAAGGGAGTTCCATCTGTAATAAAAGTGCATCAGCCGTAGTGTCTAATTTTGATATAATTTTATTAATTTCCACATCAGAACAAGTAGCATTAGCTCCTCGGATAATAATAATTTTATTTTGACCACTATCATTGACTGATATGTGTGCAATACCAGAATTCATATTCTTCTGAGTACCGACCATTGTTACGTCTACACCAAATGTTTTTAAACTATTAAGAAGTTCTTCTCCATAATAGTCGTCACCAATTCTACAAACCATATAGGTTTCTATACCTAATCTTGATAAAGCTACAGCTTGATTGCCACCTTTACCACCTGCAGAAGTATAAAAGTTTTGGCCTATTACTGATTCTCCATCTAAAGGAAATGTTTTCGTTTTTGCAATCAAATCATAATTTACTGACCCAAAAACGACGGCAGATATCGTAGACAAATACAAGCCTCCATTTTGATATAAATTTAGTTAACGTAAAGGTGAATAATACGTAGGAGTTAATATTGAATTAGTTACTCTTGCAACAATAGGTCCATTTTTTTCTGTTTCTGCAAAAGCTTTAAGTCGTTCTTCATCGGCTCTAAATTTTGCCCATGATTCTTGTCGATGATTTAAGTCATTAAATTCTAATATATACGTCAATTTTGTATTATCTCCAAATTCATCAGTCCAAAATCCAACAACTTTCATATCATATTTTTTAAAATATCCTAAGGTTATAGTATCGAATCGTTTATTAAGTTCAGGTAATTTTCCTGGTATTGCTTCATATATTCTCAATTCATGAATCATTGTTTTCTCCTTAGTATCTAAATTAAATTACCCTGTTTACCAAGAGTATATTCTTTACCAAATAAATCGTATGCCAATTTCGTTGCAATTCTGCCCTTAGGAGTTCGAGATAATAGGCCTATTTGTAATAAATATGGTTCATACACTTCCATAATTGTTTCAGATTCTTCATTAATAAATGCTGCCAAGGTATCTAACCCTATAGGCCCGCCTGTAAAATTCACAACTATTGCTTCTAGCAGTCTCATATCTATCTCATCAAGTCCTGTAGAAGTTATTCCTAATTTTGACAAACTTTCATCTGCAATTGAAGCTGTTATTTTTCCATTAGATTTAACTTCAGCATAATCTCGTACCCTTTTTAATAAACGGTTTGCTATACGAGGTGTTCCGCGAGATCTGACGGCAATTTGTTTTAAACCTTCATTATCAAATTTTATATTTAAAATTGTTGCCGATCTATTTAACAACTGAACAAGTGAATCAACATCATAATAATCAAGGCGATGGATAAGGCCAAACCTATTGCGTAATGGTGAACTTATTGATGCATATCTTGTTGTAGCGCCAATAAGAGTGAATTTTGGTATTTTTAAATTAACACTTCGTGCCCCTAAACCTTTTCCCATAACCCAAGATAAGAAAAAATCTTCCATAGCAGGGTATAAAACTTCTTCGACTGCTCTACTTAATCGATGAATTTCATCGATGAATAACACATCGTGTTCCTCAAGCGACGTAATAATTGCCGCCATATCACCAGATCGCTCAATAGCAGGTCCTGCAGTAACACGAATATTAACTCCCATTTCAGAAGCAATAATATTTGCTAGCGTTGTTTTTCCGAGTCCTGGTGGACCATAAAAAAGAACATGATCTAAAGCGTCGCCACGTTTTCTAGAAGCTTCCATAGAAATAGATAAATTATCTTTTACAGATTTTTGACCTACATAGTCAGTAAGTTTTTTAGGACGCAAATTTGTTTCTAAAGCAACATCTTCACCTTGTTCTTCTGATGAAATTATGCGTTCTTCCATATATCTTTTCCTGTAAATTCAATTTTCTAACTTTTTAACATACTATTTCTAATTACCTATGAGAGTCTAATAGTGGCAAGAATAGGACCATGATCCATTGATTCTGCATAATTATGCCCTGAATTTACAACTTTAATTCTATAGGTTCCAGTTTCCATAAGGGTATGACTCTCAATTATACTAATGACTTTTCCTTCACTTGTTTTCCAATTCATAGTTGATCCTGAGTAATCAATTACCTCACTTCTAAGGCTAGGAGAAATCAATTCAAGTGTAGGGTTTTCGGTATTGGGCTGATTCCATATAGCTTCTAGGTTTATGGTATTACCTTTGACGCCTTCAAAACTTAAATATCCTCCATGAAGAAAGCACTGAATACAACCTTCATATCCTTGATAAGTTGGTTCGAAAACATCATCTGGGTACTGAATATCATAACCTTTAGTAGGAACTTTATATTTATAGCAACCACTCTGACTTCGGGTATACGCAGACCCATCTGAAAGACTGTCACACCCTGGAGCATTAAAACTAACCTCTACAGCTTCTCCCATGCTTATTGGAATCGGCGTGGTATGAATTGGATATGTTATCAGCTGGCCTGGTTTCGGATCGTAAAGTTCTTTACCAATCATGTATTGGCTAGTATTTCCTACCGGTTGTAAACCCTTCCAAACAGGAAGTTTTGCATCCCATAAACGACAAGATTCTGTCCATGGGCACACATAATCACTACTCTGTCCAGTTAGTTTCCAAAGATCAATATTTTCATTAGGTGTATGGAAAATTTTTCCGTAATCTGGATCGTCCTGAGGCGCGATATCTCCTTGAGAAAGTGATAAGCGGTAGGTTCCTGTGTTACCACCTTCAATACGTCCATCCCAAACAGAAGCTTTACCTGCTGTGCCACGTGCTCTAATAATATATGTACCATCTTGAGTTAATCGATGTCTTATAACCAATGGTTGATTAATAGGGTTTCCGAAGTAACTTAAGATGTTTTGCGCAAATGCCACACAATTATCATGTGGAGTAATCGCTACACCTTTAGCAATATCATAAGAAGTATTTGGTGCATGAACACTACGTGGACAAATCGTTCCACTATAGTCTTCTGCATATTTTGGCTGTAAAGCATTTGAATATTGTTGTGCTGACTTTGATGGAGCAATGTAATCAGAGTGCCTTTCTAGCGTAATTGAATACTTTCCTGTAGATGGATGGGTAGATGATCCGTATGTATTTATCACACCAGATGATTCAAAACTCAAATCTTCAAATATCTGTACATCAATTGCTCTGCTTTTAAGGGTATACCAACCAGTTTCTTTTAACTGAATAGATCTACCCTCTCCTAGAGAAGAACAGCCTAAATTAATACAAGCTGCATTCCGATGAATTATACCATTTGGACTTGGCCAAACATTGCCTGAATATTCCATTTGTGGTCCACTATTATATCCTTCTAAAGTACCGCTTGGTGATACCAATTGTAGTATAGTTTGCATACAAGGATTTTCCTGTTGGTACATCCACGGTGACCCATCATGAATAATCTTTCCCTCTGCATCTCTTCGTTCATTTTCATAGATAGCAATCTTCAGACAGTCAACTGATTTGTCTAATTCATTTTCTTCTCCATTTACCGCAAATCTATCAAAAAATTCAATCTTTGTGAGTGTTGGGGTCAGCATAGCTGAGATTGATTCACCAGCTCTACCATAAAAGTGGTAGGAATCAACTTCTCCATTAAACTCAAAATCTGTATCAATAGTTTGCTCATACTCAATAATTTCTCCAGTATATCCAGCCTGAAGTAAATCTAAAGATATTGTATTTGGTCTTTCATTCCACACTTCAGGAGCATCAGCTATTTTTGTTAGTGATACTTGATAGACAGGGAATCCTGCACCATCATAAAATCTTGAATCCGATGGACAAGGGTCGCTACAATCTCTCCCCTCCCAGCTACTATTAGCTGATATGTGGATCATTTGAGATCCAGTTTCTTTTATCTCAATACTGTTATACTCTCGTCGACTATTATTATTAGCCCACATAAATATCGATTGTGGCCCACCAAGTGTAGTTCCATTTTTCCTCTTAGGACATTCGGCATTTGTATCACTAAAAGTTCCATTTAAAGGCCAACATTCAACTGGGTCTGGAGGTGTCCCATAAATATACGTCATTAGAGGTCCATGTTTTAGATGATATTCCTTAGTTGATAAAGGCATACCTGTATCAAAGTTTTTTCCGTATCTTTGTTCGGATGCAATCCCTAGATTAGGATTAAACTCAATAACAATATTATATTTTTCACCTGCGATAGCTTCAAATTTCCATATATCTGTATCACGAATAGATTTAATGTAGCCACCTTTAGTTTCACCTGGATATATCTCTCCACTTGAGCAATAACTTGCATAACAAGAAATATCTTCTCCAACCGGAACACCTAGATCCACAGATTTAGAGAAAGGAACTGATCCTGATGGGAGATTAGGAGCTACAAGTTCAAGAACAGGTATTAATTTATCAAGATTAGGTCTGTAACTCCACTTATCCCCCAAATATGTAGGGTCCATGGTAATTTCAACCCACTGTCCAGCTTTACCTTCAAACGGCCACTCATCGATCTCTCCATCGACGGTAATTTCTGAATTCACACACCCTGCATAAGAAGGAATAGAGTTTGGATATAAACTATAATTTAATAGAAGATCTTGCCCTACTTTACCTGGCACACGAGAAGTACTATGCATAGAATTAGCATTCATATCCCATGAAAAATCAATCGGCTGTCCATCATATCCTACGAGAGACCTCCTAACCGAGTTTGGATCCATTATTGTTGTAAGGGGAGTTCCGCAATCTACACTATAGGTTTGTGGTCCATTCTCTTCTGGATCACAAAAATCCTTAAGGCTCCCCGGCATGTCAGGATCTGGGCATAAAAATTTGGTTTCTCTAAAATATGTAGCTTGACCAGTATTGTCCCAATTTACTGTATTTGCATATGCTGAAAATGGTGAAGGTTTAGTAGGGATAACTGTTTTAGAACCACCTATATAGGCTTCACTACTACTTCCCTTTTCATTGTTTGCAGTTACATAAATATAATATCTAAGACCATTGGTTAATCCATTAAGTGTAGCGCTTGTTGCATCACTTCCGACAGTAACTGTTATTCCTGGATTATTTGCCCTCGCTTCTAGGCTTCCGTGTGTTTCTTTAGTTCGTGCTCCGATAGTATAACCATCAATTATTGGATTAGATCTTCCCTCTATATCCATTGTAGGGGCTGACCATGTTACTTTAACGCTACCAGCACCTGCTTCTGTTGAAATTAATGTTGGTGCAACAGGTTTAACAACACGAACTCCGCCTTCAGTAAGGCTAACAGTAATTTTTTCCCCATACTGATCATCAGTAAAGTGGCGTTCAGTTTTTGTCCCGATTAATATGCTTGCTTTATTCCACCTTTTGTGGTTTTGAGCGAATGTACCATCTTGAGCTCTATCAGCAGTTACCGTGTTATTATTAATAACTTCCGTTACTTTAAATATTTCTTGATTAATTGTCCACATAGACCCAACGAGCTCTAGATTTCTTGCATCTCCAAACTCAACAATATTTTGCATAGTGTTTATATTTACAGACGTTCCAGTATCATCTATGTCTGACCCAAGCTGAAAACCTTGTAGCCAATTAGGTAAAGCAACATCAGGACCTATGGCTTGTACCGTTATGTTATACGTTCCATCTTCTGGTAATGTACCTATAAAACCTTTTGAAAATTCTGTACCAAGTTTAAGTTCCCCGTCCCAATCATTGCGATCCAAACTACTTGTGTTAGACGGTCCACCAGGAAGTTTTTGTTCATTGAAAATAAACGTCTTTTTTGTGCTTGCATGTTCTAATAGCATGTTTGGTCTTGTATTAGAATTCTCAGGAACACTAACATCAATTTCAAAATATTGCCCCTTAGTTCCTGTAAAGGTATAACTATTTGCAGCAAAGTTTAAACCACCGGCACGACCACCCTCCCATGAACGCTTGATATATTCTGTAATTGTATCTCCAAAATTTATCGGCCTGCGGTCGAGCGTTGCGGCAGTATATTCATTCGTTGTTAGAAAACTATTATCATTTAGTCTTATGCATGTCGTCCATTGGCACTTATCATCAAATTGAAGGTCTGCTGGCCAATTTTCTTCTATCGGTTTCCATGAGTAATGAGTATTACCTGCATATTGCGAAGAATCGCCTACAATCTCCGAAGCTCCTAAGCTGCTCCAGATTCCTGTTACTGGATCGGGTCCAGCAATAGATTTTGTTTTTCGTAGTTTCCCATCTTCATTTGGAGCAGCAAGAGAGTATACATATGGATCTGTTACACCTGTTCCAGCGTAAAGAAGATGAGATTGTTCACTATAGCC
>CAYOMB010000059.1:0-7572 GCA_964404955.1 uncultured Dehalococcoidia bacterium | reverse complement strand
CAAATAGTTCTGAAGAATCTAGTCTAAAAGTACAAGAACAATTTGGGTTTTCAAGAATTGAAAACTCCTGGAATCATATTTTAGAATCAAATGATATTGATGCTGTAGTAATAGGTACTCGAACAGATAAACATCATGAAATAGCCATACCAGCTTTGAAAACAGGTAAACATGTCCTAGTTCTTAATGCTATGACTAGGACTGTTGAAGAAGCTAAAGAAATGCTTGGTGTTGCAACTGAAAACCCACATTTAGTTTCATTGATTTACCCCGGGCAATTTTACGTCAAGGAAGATGCAATTTTTAAACGTATTTTAGATTCTGGGAAAATTGGGAAAATCCAACATATAATTGATTATTGGTATACACCTTTTTTTGGTTTAGGTAGTCAATTTGAAGTTATTAATAGGATTTTCGGAAATCAAATTAGGCTTTTTGCTAATCGGACAAGTTTTCAACAAGAGTCAGTTAGTACAGATCATCATGGTAGATCTGTACGTCCTGAAACTAATACTGTATTAGCACAAAGAGAAGATGGTTCATTGGTAACATATTTTCATTCAACTGTTGCAGGATCAGCACAACATAGCAGGATAGAAGTTTATGGTAGCGAAGGAGTAATTATATGTGGATCATTCCAAGATCGATCATATATAAAAATAGGTAAATCCCAGGATGAAAAGTTAGAGGATGTTGTAATTGAGGCAGATTTAAAACCTTTATGGGATAATGGAGATAGTATACTTGTAGAAAAGAATTTCATTGATGCAATTACAGGGGATCAAAACCTGTCTAGTTCGATCCCTGTATTCAGTGATGGTCTCAAATTATTACAATTTGCTACTTCTTGGAAAGAATCTAATGATAATGGTATATGGGTAGATTTACCAAAGCAATAATTAAAAAATATGCTTAAATTATTAAGAATAAAAAATTTAGCCAATATTTCTTCCATAGATCTTGAATTTGGAACAGGGTTTAATGTCTTAACCGGCCAAACAGGTATAGGTAAATCTGTAATAGTCCATGCTTTAGAATTAATAGCTGGATCAAGAGTAGATTCAAATTTAGTTAAATCAGGTCAAGATTCAGCAGTAATCCAAGCTATTTTTGAACTTGATGAATCTTTATCAATACCAATTATGAATATTTTATCTTCTATAGGCGTTGACTATATTTCGACAGATAATTTAATCATTTCACGGGAATTAAATCGAGAGAATAGAAATATATGTAGAATAAACGGCGATATTATCCCGTTACGATCGCTTAAACAAATTTCTGAAGTATTAATAGACATTCATGGGCAATCTGATCATTTATCAATTTTAAAAACAAGTAATCAACTTGATTTGTTGGATAAATATGCAGGTATAGTATACGAAAGAGATAATATTGAGAAAATATATCTAGAACTTAATAACTGCTATAAAGACCTGGATAATTTTTTCAATGAGGTCGATATATCAGAAGAATCTCTTCTGGAATTAAGGGACCAATATCAAGAAATCCAAAATACTAATCTTTTAGAAAATGAAGATTCTATGCTTATGGATGAACAAAAAGAAATAAAAAATCTAGAATCTTTAAAAATGTTATCTGATGAAGGATTTAAAATTATTTATGGTGATGATGCAGGTAATAATTCATATTTAAACCAAATAAGTCATCTTGCTAGTGAGATTAATGCACTTCATTTAGATGATTCTGAGCTGAATGAATTACAAAGTCGTTTACTTTACATAACAAGTGAATTGGAGGATTTAGGTACTTCCTTTAGAAGATATAGAGATAATCTGCAATATTCTGACAATCGATTATCCGAAATTGAAGATCGTTTATCTTTAATTTTTAAATTAAAAAGGCGATTTGGAAATGAAATTTCTGAAATACTTCATTTTGCACAATCGCTAAAATTGAAATTAGATCTGATTGATGAAAAAAATAACTTTATTATAGAAAAAAAAGATACTATTTTAACATTGGAAAAAGAAATTATGTTGATTGCATTAAAAGTTTCTAATACCAGGGCTAAAGTTGCAACAAAATTAACAAATGCATTACATACAGAACTTAGTGATTTATCTATGGAAACTACACGCATAGAAGTTTCAATTGATGACCTAACATATCAAATTAATAATAATATAGAACTATGCGATATAAATGGTAATACCTACGTGATTTCACGAACTGGTAAAGATAAAATCGAGTTTTTAATGGCCGAAGGTAATAATCCACTTTTGACACTAAATAGTATAGTTTCAGGAGGAGAGGCTTCTCGGGTTATGTTGGGACTCAGAATTATTTTATCCGACATTGATAAAATTCCTCTCATTGTATTTGATGAAATTGATTCAGGTGTTGGTGGCCGTTTAGGCTTTATGTTAGGTACGAAATTTATAAAATTAAGCAAAAATAGACAGGTTTTTTGTATAACACATCTCCCACAAGTAGCTTCATTTGCTGACCATCATATTAGATTGAAACGGATTGATGATTATGATTCTTTTGAGATAGAAGCAGAAATTCTTGATGACTCGTCTAGAATTGAGGAGATTTCTTCAATGTTGGGTAACACTGGTACTCAAAGTAGAAAAAGTGCTGTAGAAATGTTAGAACTTGCTCACAAAAACAAATCAGTGTGATGATAAGATATCGATAAAATCTTTAAATTGCATAGAAATAATCTATTAATGGTTTATAACCCTTGAAGCTATATACCGAGTAAGTTATTCTTTTCACAAAGTAAACTATTATTATATGTTGGAAATCTATGAAAATTGGTGTAATTAATCAAGTTGATGATATAGAGAAACGTGTTTTATTAATACCTGCCGATGTAGCTAAATTAATAAAACAAGGTCATAGTGTTTATATTGAATCTACTTCGGGCAGTGGTGCCTTTTTCCCAGACAAAATGTATACTGATGTTGGGGCGTCTATTGTCAATGGTTCTGATATTTTTACTGAACCCGATATTATATTATCTTTAAATTCAAATACTACTAATATTTTAGATAAAATTACCAAAGGTAAAACATTAATCACAAATATACCCTTGAGTTTAAATGATGAATTAGCTACTAGAGCTTCCAAAGAACATATAACACTTATTAATCTAGGTACAATTCCACGTATAGCAAGAGCTCAAAGTATGGATATACTTAGTTCTCAAAGTAGTCTCGCTGGGTATAAAGCTACTTTAATAGCAGCTCAGTTACTTGGTAAAATCTTTCCAATGATGATGACTGCTGCAGGTACAATTCCCCCTGCTCATGGATTAATTCTTGGTGCGGGTGTAGCAGGATTACAATCAATTGCTACTTCTCGAAGATTAGGAGCTGTAGTCAGTGCATATGACGTTAGACCTGTTGTCAAGGAGCAAGTGGAAAGTTTAGGAGCAAAATTTCTTGAATTAGATTTTGGCGATCAAAGCCTAGAAGATCAAGGTGGATATGCTAAAGAGGTTACTCAAGATATGAAAGCTAAAGAAGATGCCTTGGTACATGAAAATGTTGCATTGGCAGATTTTGTTATTACTACTGCTTTAATTCCTGGTCGACCTGCCCCTTTATTAGTTAATAAATCTATGGTTTCTAGTATGAAACCTGGATCAGTAATTATTGATATGGCTGCAGAAATGGGTGGGAATTGTGAGCTTACTAAACCTGGAGAAACTATTATTGTGAATGATGTAATCATAAGTGGTCCCATTAATTTACCTAGTCAAATTCCTAATCATGCCAGCCAAATGTTATCAGCTAATATTATTTCACTGCTGAAACATTTCATTCCTGAAACAGAATTACACATTGATTTAGAGGATGAAATAACACTGCAAACTTGTACAAGTCATGAAGGGATAAATTTGTTAAAAAATAATTTAAATACTACCCCAGAGGTGAAAGATATAAATAATGAATGATATAGAATTAATTTTCATTTTATATGTTTTTGTATTAGCTATTTTTGTTGGGTTCGAATTAATCACAAAGGTTCCTCCGACACTACATACTCCGTTAATGTCAGGTGCTAATGCAATTTCAGGTATAACTATTGTTGGTGCGCTTATAGTTTCAGGCCAATCTAATTCTGATGTAACGATTTCTCTATTCGGAATTACGATAAATATAGCAACAATCCTTGGTTTATTTGCTTTGATTTTTGCCACAATTAATGTAGTTGGGGGGTTTACCGTTACCGATAGAATGCTCCAAATGTTTAAAAAAGGGAAATAATATATGGATTCATTATTAGATATAACAATGAATGACTTGATTCAACTTTCATATTTGATAGCTGCCATAGCTTTTATGTTAGGTATTAAATATTTGAGTTCTCCAGCTACTGCTAGGAAAGGTAATTTATTTGCAAGTATTGGTATGTTATTAGCAGTTACGACAACCCTTTTCAATGAAAATATTATCACTTATGAATTAATTATTACTGGTTTAATTTTAGGTAGTTTGATTGGTGTTGTGCTAGCTAAGAAAGTACAAATGACTGCAATGCCTCAGATGGTTGCTGTATTCAATGGGTTTGGTGGCGCTGCTTCTGCGTTAATTGCTAGTGCTGAATTTGTAAATATAAATGAGAATTCTGATAAATTTCCTATATTAATGATTTCTTTAAGTGTATTAATTGGCTTTGTAACATTTTCAGGAAGTATTATTGCTTTTTTCAAGTTACAGGAACTAATTAGCGGACGAGCAATAGTATATCCTTTTCAAAAAACAATAACAGCTATTTGTTTTATATCAATAATAGTACTTTCTTCTTATCTAATATTTTCTACAACTTCTACATTAGTATTTATAATTATTATTTCTCTGTGTCTGTTATTAGGTATTTTATTAGTTATCCCTATAGGGGGAGCTGATATGCCTGTGGTTGTATCATTACTTAATTCCTATTCAGGATTAGCAGCAGCTGTTACGGGTTTTCTTTTGAATAATCTTCTCCTAGTAATTTCTGGGTCACTGGTAGGAGCCGCTGGTTTGATATTAACCACAATTATGACTAAAGCTATGAATAGATCATTAGTTAATGTGATATTCGGTAACTTTGGGGCTACAGATCCCAGCAATGCTGGGAATGATAATACTGATAAAATTGTCCGTTCAACTAGTTTTGAGGAAGTTGCAATTTTATTAGCTTATGCAGATAGAGTGATTTTTGTTCCAGGGTATGGATTAGCAGTTGCTCAAGCACAACATCAAGTTCGTGAACTTGCTGATCTTCTCCAATCAAAAGGAGTTGACGTACGATATGCAATTCATCCAGTTGCAGGACGAATGCCAGGACATATGAATGTGCTTTTAGCTGAAGCTAATATACCCTATGATAAACTCTATGACCTTGATAACATAAATGATTCTTTTGATACTACAGATGTTTCAGTTGTAATTGGTGCAAATGATGTAATAAACCCTGCGGCAAGAGATACTCCATCAAGCCCTTTGTATGGTATGCCAATATTAAATGTCGATAAATCACGAAGTGTAGTAGTACTAAAAAGAAGTATGAGTCCTGGATTTGCAGGTGTAGATAATGATTTGTTTTATATGGATAACACTATGATGTTTTTTAGAGATGCTAAAGATGGTTTAAATGAAATTATTTCTGAAGTTAAAGATAATTTACTATAGGTAATAATTATGCCAAAAGATGATAATAAAACAATATATATTAATTTGTATGGAATCTCTGAACCTGTGAAAGTACCATTTTATAAAAGACGTTTATTTATAATTTTAGTATTATTTATAATAGTATCTTTGTTAACTTTATTTTTTATTTTTACTTAGAAAAGACAGGATTAAGACATTAATGCAGTATGAATCAGTAATTGGATTAGAAGTTCATGCCCAATTAACCACAGAGAGTAAGATGTTTTGTAGTTGTCCTGCTGAATATCAGGGGCAATCGATAAATACTATAGTGTGCCCAGTATGTATGGGAATGCCAGGAAGTTTGCCAGTTATAAATGAGAAGGCTGTGCAATTGGTTATTGCAACAGGTCTAGCTCTTAATTGTTCTATTTCTGAATGGACTAAATTCGATAGAAAGAATTATCCTTATCCAGACTTAATGAAAGGTTATCAGATTTCTCAATATGATTATCCTATTGCTTATAGTGGCCATTTGGATATTACTTCTGAAAATATACTTTCAACAGTTAGAGTTAATAGAGTTCACTTAGAAGAAGATGTAGCAAAACTTACACACTTAGGTTCAAATTCTAATGCTAGAAGCTTACTTGATATTAATAGAGCGGGAGTTCCTTTAATGGAAACCGTTTCAGAACCAGATATGAGAACCTCTGATCAAGCGAGAGAATATTTAGTTCAACTACGTTCAATTTTACAATTTATAGGTGTATCCACATGTAATATGGAAGAAGGAAGTTTTAGATGTGATGCCAATATAAGTATAAGATCGATTGGTGATACCAATCTTGGATCTAAAGTTGAAGTGAAAAATATGAATAGTTTGCGTGCAGTACAGGGTGCTTTAGAATTTGAATTTGAACGACAGGTTAAATTAGCAGAAAAAGGTGAAAGAATTATTCAAGAAACCCGTGGATGGGTTGATGATAAAGAAATTACTGTATCCCAAAGATCAAAAGAGGATGCGAACGATTATAGATACTTCCCTGAACCAGACTTGCCTCCTCTTATTATACCTAAGAGTTTGATAGATGAAATTCAAAGTAAAATACCAGAATTACCTTCTGCTAGAAAATCAAGATATGTAGAAGATTATAAAATTTCTGAATATGATGCAGGTTTAATCATCAGCGATATTAATTTCTCTAATTTTTTTGATAACTCAGTAAATACTAGCAACAAATCTTCCGAAGAATTAAATACTAGAGCTAAAACAATAGCAAATTTACTTCTTACTGAAGTAAATCGACTGTTAAATATACAAAATATTTTAATTAATCAAACAAAACTCACACCCCTGGCAATTAACGAAATTGCTGAATTGTTAGAGTCTGGAGATATTAATTCAACAGTTGGGAAGCAAGTATTAGAAGAAACATTTAAGTCTGGTGATTCTCCAAAGAAGATCGTACAAGAAAAAGGTTTGATACAAATAACTGATTCCGACTCCTTAATACCAGTAATAGAAGTAGTATTAGATAAAAACCCAGATGCTGTAAATGACTATATAAATGGTAAAGATACAGCAGTAAGGTTTCTTGTGGGACAAGTTATGAAAGAAACTAAAGGTAAAGCCAATCCAACATTAGTTTCAGAATTACTTTCGAGCCAACTTAATTTGCGAAAATAAAATTGTGGTATAATACACATCGAATTATTTATAAACAAGGTATAAAAATAAAATGGAAACGTCATTAAATATAGTTCAAATAATTTTATCAGTCGTATTAATTACGGTAATACTAATACAGGTACGTGGTTCTGCTGGTAATTTATTTGGTGGTGGAGAGAGTTCATTTAGGACAAGAAGAGGAGTAGATTTAGTACTTTTTAGATTTACTATATTTGTAGGTGTTTTGTTTGTTTTGGTATCTTTGTTTAGCGTAATAATACAACGATA
>CAYOMB010000058.1:0-7643 GCA_964404955.1 uncultured Dehalococcoidia bacterium | reverse complement strand
GGTTTGCTTATTCATTTTCTGCTACAGGAAGAGCTCTGGGATATATTGGAATAGTCCCTATCACATTACTATTGTCTAACTATGGATGGAGAGACACCTCTTTATATGCATCTTATTTTTTCCTTATTGTATCTTTACCAGCTTCTTTTGTAATAAAACCAAATCCAGAGTTGGAAAACCAAACACCAATAAAATCAAATAGTGAAAAAAGAATAATTGATAATGAATATGGCATTACTGACGCTTTAAAAACGCCTGCATTTTGGTTTTTAGCATTCGCACAATTAATTTATAGCTTTGGAAATCAAATGAATTTAGTTCATCAGCAACCAGCTCTAAAATCAATTGGATATTCATTAAGTGCTGTTGCACTAATTGTAACTATTTTTGGTGGTATTCAAGTTTTTGGAAGACTTGGATCAGGATGGATTGGAGATCGTATTGGAAGATCTTTTTTACTCATGATTAGCTTTTTGTTAATGGGAGTTGGATGGATTGGTCTACTTTTTGCCACTCCTGGTGCAGTATTTTTCATAAGTCTATACCTTCTGTTTTACACTGCTGGGCAATCTGCTCATACTGCAACTGATCAAACAGTTGTGGCAGACTTTTTTGGAATTACAAGATTTGCAACAATAAAAGGTTCCATGCAACTAATTGCACTTGTGGGAGGAATTACTGGACCAATTATGGCTGGCCGCATTTATGATATAAATGGAAGTTATGATATAGCATTTATTATTTTATGCCCTGTAGTAAGTTTAGGTACTATATGCGTATTCATGGCACGAAAATTAAGTAATAAAACATAATGATTTATCTAGATGAGAGTTGAAAATGAAATAGTCTTTTTATAAAATTAAGACATATTTAAAGGAGGTAGTCATGGTACTTGAAGTATTCCATGTAAGTGAAGATGATTCTATAAGAGTCGATGCAAATCGACTGAGAAGTACAGTCGAAGCATTATTTAAAAGTGCCGGTATGCCCGAGCATGACGCTAAAATAGGTACTGATTGTTTATTAAGTGCAGATCTTCGTGGGGTAGATAGCCACGGTGTATCAAATATGCTAAGAGTGTATATGCAAAATATAAATGATGGTGTTATAAATCCTGCACCAAATTGGAAAATAACTAACGAACGACTTTCCATAGCAAATATAGATTGTGATAGAGGACTAGGCATTGTCATTGCTCCACAAGCAATGGAAATTGCTATAGAAAAAGCAAAAAAGACTGGTATCGGTGTAGTAACTATGGCCAATGGTGCACACGCCGGAATGGTTGCATACCATGCAATGTTAGCACTAAAACACGATATGATAGGTATGTCGATGACAGCAGCAGGCGCACAAGTTCTACCAACTTTTGGAGCTGAGCCTAGACTTGGGACTAATCCTATAGCAGTTGCTGCTCCCGCTGATAAAGAACGTCCTTTTGTTTTTGATGCAGCAACAAGTTCGGTTGCTGTCAACAAAATAAATTTGGCAAAAAGAATGAACGTTGCAATACCCGGCGGTTTAGTTGCCCATGCAGACGGGACACCTATACTAGAAGAGTCATTAGTTCCTGACAACTACAAACTATTACCAACTGGTTCAACTAGAGAGCAGGGATCACATAAAGGATATGCGCTTGCATGTATGGTAGAGATATTATGCAGTATTATGTCTGGTAGTGGGTTTGGATTTTCAAACGAAAGAGGTCGAGCCCAAAGCTATGTTGCAGCCTACGATGTCTCAGCATTTACTGATGTAAATGAATTTAAATCAACTATGGATGAATTCATAAAAAGTCTGCGTGAAACACCTCCTGCACCTGGACAAAATGAAGTTGTAATTCCTGGTCATCCTGAATTTGATGAGGAGATAGAACGAGGACAAAAGGGAATTCCTTTACACAAAGAGGTTATTCAATGGTTCGATGATATTTGTGGTGAATTAGGAATAAACTCAATATGGAAATAGAATATCGTAACTTAACCCTTCCAAATGGATTACAAGTAATCATTTCCGAAAATCACACTTTACCCACAGCAGCAGTAAACCTCTGGTACCATGTTGGTTCAAAAAATGAACAAATAGGCAAAACTGGATTCGCTCATCTTTTTGAACATATTATGTTTGAAGGTTCAAAAAATCACGATACTGGGTTTTTCCAAGCTATAGAAAAACTTGGAGCATCCCTAAATGGATCTACAAATTCTGATCGTACAAATTATTGGGAAAATTTTCCTAGTAATTACTTAGAATATATACTTTGGCTAGAATCTGACAGAATGGGATTTTTGCTTGAAGCATTTGATCAAAAAAAATTCGATACAGAAAAAGACGTAGTGAAGAACGAAAGAAGACAAAGCTATGAAAACAGGCCTTATGGAATGTCTCATCTAGTCTTACAGGAACTCATTTATCCTAGCCCTCACCCTTATCACTGGCCAACTATTGGCTATCATGAAGACTTAGATAGTGCCAATTTAAAGGATGTCAAAGATTTTTTCAAAAAATATTATGTACCATCGAACGCCAGTATTTCGATAGTAGGAGATGTAAAACTAGATGAAGCAGAAGAATTAGTCTATAAATATTTCTCTGGAATACCTAAAAGTCCTAAACCAGAAAAACTAAAATCATACCCCGTACAATTGTCCGGAAACATAGAAATGTCGATTTATGACAAAATCACTTTGCCTGCAATTCAACTAGCCTATCCTACTGTGGAAAAATTCCATAATAATGAAGCTGCACTAGATCTATTATCAATAATTTTAGGTGACGGCGAAAGCAGTAGATTGCATAAAGCCTTGATTAATCGAGAACAAATAGCAATAGATGTATCGGTTTACCATGACTCAAACGAAATAGCGGGAGACTTTAAAATAGATGCTGTGGCCGCTGAGTCGATAGATATTGATAGTTTAATAAATAAACTACAACTTGAATTTATAAACATTGCCAATACACCTTTTACACTTCAAGAACTAGAACGGGCAAAAAACAGAATAATAACCGGTAGGGCAAGAAGACTTTCGCGAAATGGAGGATTTGGGGGCAGAGCAGACTTACTAAATTTCTATAATGTTTTTCAATCCAATCCAAATCTTATCAATACGGATACTTCAAGATACCAAGATGTAACTTTAGAAGACCTAAGTAATGTATATAACAATTACGTATACAATTGTAATCATGTGGCATTAAAAACATTACCACAACCTAGTAATGAAAATATATCTGTTCAAGTCCCAGAAATTGACCGATCCACACCTCCTAATACAGAACAATCCTCGGAATATGTACCAGAAACACCTACCATACATAGTTTAAAAAATGGTATGAAATTAATTTTTCAACAAAAAACTGACAACGAATTAGTGTCATTCAAGCTCTTAGTTCTTGACGGTGCAGTGACAGACCCTAGAACAATGTCAGGGTTGACCAACCTTACTACTGAATTACTTGCTACAGGTACAAAAAAACGCACAATTACAGATATTGCTAATGACTTCGAGTATATAGGCAGTCATTTAAACTATATGACAGGTAGAGAAACTACAGTACTTGATTCTGAATCTCTCAATACGTTATGGGGGACAGGATTAGAAATAATCGGAGACATATACGAGAATCCAGTCTTTCCAGAGAATGAAATTAAAAGAAAGGTCAAAGAACAAATCACAGAGTTATCTACTATTAAAGACAGTCCTAACGCATTAGCAAGAATAATTTTTCCTCAAATAATTTATGGCGATGATTCTCGATTTGGCCATCCAATACTTGGTGCTGCCGATAGTCTTTCTGTAATCAAACAACAAGATATTATTAAACATCATAAATTAAGAGATACAAATGAAACATTTCTTATAGTAACCGGCAATACGACACTTGAAGAAATAGAAAAATATTCAGATCAAGCATTTAGGCAGAAATATAACGCAATTGATAAAAAAGACTCACCAAATACTGAACTCAATAATCTTCCTATATACAATATTATTGATCTCCCTGGAGCCCCTCAAACTGTTATACGTGTAGGCTTTCCATGGAAAGGACGTAAGGACAGTCAATATTATGCTGCAACTGTACTGAATCAAATATTCGGTGGACAATTTACTTCTCGTATAAACACAAACCTGAGACAAGATAAAGGTTACACCTATGGATTTCATTCATGGTTTGATTGGTCCGAGAACCATTCAATTTATTCAACTGGTGGATCTGTGCAAACGAGCACAACTATGGCTTCACTGCAAGAAATATATAAAGAAATTGAAGAATTTAAAACTTCCCGTATTCCTCAAAAAGAAGAACTCGAAGAAGCAAAATCATCTTTAATACGGCAATATCCTTCTGCGTTTGAATCGAACTCATCGGTAAATAATATTTTATCCAACATTGCTTTACATAATTTGGGAACAGATTATTATCAAAACTATTGTCAAAATATTGAAAAAGTGACCATTGATGAAGTAATGCAAGTAGCAGATGAATTACTGTCTATTCAATCTATTATTGTATTGATTGTTGGGGATAAGACAGTTATTGAAGAAGAAAAAAATAAATTAGATATTACATTTGTAGATATAACTGAAAAATACATCCAAAAATAAAAGGTCAGGTTACGGAAACCTGACCTTTAAACACTACTTATAGTCACTACCAAGGATTGCTTAGTACAGAATTAGAATAACACCTAGCTGGTATTATGTCCAATTAATATTTTTTATATGAATTATTGATTTCCTATATGTCATATATAAATCAGTTTATAAATCAGAAGCACTTAGTGCATCTTTCTCAGATAAGGCAGTCATAATTTCATTAATTATAGAAAGTTTTTTCTCATCCTTTATATTAATTACTTTTGTATATCTAGCTGTATCCAATGGTGTCGTTCCATTTGCATCTACAAAATTTATTTCTGCTCCTGAATCAATTAATAAATCAACCATTTCTTTTTGAAGAAAAAATACTGCCCAATGTAATGGTGTAGCTTTATCTTTATTATTGGCTTCCAAGTTTACATCTGCACCATTAGAAAGTAGAAGATCTACAATTTCAGCATTTCCTTTAACTACTGCTAGATGTAATGGATGAGCACCGGCTAATGGTATTCCTTCTGGGATAGGGTAATTATTTATATTTGTGCCCGTATCTATGTGTTGTTGTACAATTTCAATATTTTCTTTATCGATTGCAGTCAATAAATCCATAGAAGTTGAAGTTTTAGTATTATCACCACAAGACAAAGTGACAATCATAATACTTGTAAGTAAAAACAAAGCTACGAGTCTATTGAACATATACTTCCTTATACTAACCAAGTTGATAAGATAATTTACCTAAAATCAAATCCATTCTTCCAATAAATTCATCAATTTCATCACTAGTAATACACAATGGTGGCGACATAGGAATCACATCGCCTACACGTCCTAAAAGTGCATGTTCTCTCATTAAAACTGCACCTTTCTTTGCTAGTTCATCTTCCTTGGAAAATTTTTCTTTTGTTGATTTATCCTTTACCAATTCAATTGCGCAAAGGAGTCCAAGACCACCACGAATATCTCCTACAATTTCATGTTTTCTAAGAGTTTGTAATTTTTCGTACAGATAATCTCCCATAACACGAGAGTTTTCAACCATTCCTTCATTGATCATAATATCTAAATTTGTAATGGCTGCAGCACAAGCTACAGGATTACCCCCAAATGTAATTAGGCTTCTGAAAGTTTTATCATCATCTCCGATAAAAGCATCAGCTACTTTTTTAGAAGCGATTGTCGCACCGATAGGTATATATCCACTAGTCAAACCCTTCGCAACTGTCATAATATCTGGTGTTATGCCCCAATGCTCAACAGCAAACATTTTGCCAGTTCTTCCAAATCCAGTTATCACCTCATCACAAATCAACAAAACTCCATATTTATCACATATTTCACGTACTAAAGGCCAATATCTAGGATCTGGGACGTGAATTCCGTTAGCAGCTGAAATTGGTTCTCCAATAACAGCAGCAACAGACTCAGGTCCTTCGTGCAATATTGCGCGCTCAATGTCATATGCACATTCTATTGGATCCTGATATATATCACGATAATTATCAACATTAGACACATGGATATTACCTGGCATCAGGGGACCATAATCACCTGGAGCACCAACTCCTCCTCCACCAAGACTTATACATGCATGAGTAGCTCCATGATACGAGCCTCTTCTGCTAATTACTTTCCAACGCGACTGTCCATTGTTACTATGATATTTTTTGGCCATTTTTAATGCAGTTTCAACTGCCTCTGACCCTCCACTAACAAAATATATACGACTATCCTTATCAGGGGTCAAAGATGCTAATTTCCCTGATAATTCAACTGTAGCAGGGCTTACTGTACCACCTGGTGAATAGGAGACTTGTGTCATCTGTTTATATACGGCTTCTGCGATTTCGTTGCGACCATGCCCTATGTTTTTTAGCCACATCCCCGCAATAGTATCAAACCACTTCACTCCTTTTAAATCTTCAACCCAAACACCATTGGCCTCACCAACAAGAGTAATACCGGTATCATCTGAAAGATCACCTGCTTGTCTAGAATGCGGCCAAAAATGCGCCGCAGCCATATCTTTTAAATTTTCTAAATCTTCCCCAGTCCTTGTATCAAGAGCCATAATTACACCTCATAAAAAGATTTTAAAAGAATAACTTACTACAAATTTGAAAATATTCTATACAAAAATATAGAGTAAAACAACTGAAATAATCAAAGTGTTTAATGTAAAATGTATACATTGAGATGATCGATCACTGAGTAAAAAATGACTACACCAATTAGACGTCAATATTTATCAATAAAAGCGGAGCATAATGACGCACTCCTTTTATTTCGAATGGGAGACTTTTACGAAACTTTCGATAATGATGCTGAAATTATTTCAAAAGACCTCGATATAGCTTTAACTTCTAGAGAAATGGGTAAGGACAATCGAGTTCCTTTGGCAGGAATTCCGCACCATGCACTTGACTCCTATCTTGCAAAACTTGTTAATAAAGGTCACAAAATTGCAATTTGTGAACAAATTACTGCTACCGAAACTACTTCGGTAAAAGGATTAATGGATAGAGAAGTAGTTAGAGTTATTACACCTGGCACAATTATAGAACCTTCGATACTTAATGATAAAAAGAACAACTATATTGTTAGTTTGGTAATCCAAAACCATATAGCGACAATGGCGTTTATAGATACAAGTAGTAGTAATATTATTGAAATCATAGAAATCCCTAGTGAAAATCTTTCATTAGAAATAGATAGAATAAATCCTGCTGAGATTATTAGCTCTAATGAAGATATAACACACATAAATGAATACATTGTCACCCATTCAAATGAAAGCTTTTCAGATTCTTCCAATTCTCAAAAAACCCTACTATCTCACTTTAAGGTACATTCATTAAACATCTTTGATATTGCTGATAATGATTCGCAAATAATAGTATCTGCAGCACTGATAACCTATCTTTCCAAACTGCATAAGCAAAGTGCTACAGTAATCAGCAGTATAAGAATTACAAATTTATCTCATTATATGCAATTAGATAAACAAACTAGACGAAATCTAGAAATTTATAACGGCGG
>CAYOMB010000057.1:2795-7663 GCA_964404955.1 uncultured Dehalococcoidia bacterium | reverse complement strand
TATTATCAAAAGGTGTAAGAATGCCTATTCTATACCAAGCTTGGATAAGTGATAAGTCAACTTGCTAACAATGTCTTTTTAAAAGATATAAAAAGAGCCAATAAGCGTTAACCTACTGGCTGTTAAAACTGTTAATGCATGTAACTTTGCATGTAACTAGGGTCGAGAAGTTGTCAAAAGTGGGAAGTCTTTATCTTCCTCGTACCATCCCAGATATAGTACCCATTAAGGTTATAAATATACCCAACATAGCTATTACAGTGGGGTCTAGTAGTGTATTGAAATCAGTTAACCCTAAAACCGTAGCCCATTCTGGTGTATTGTCAACATTGAACAAAAACCCTCTACTATTTTCTTTTTCTTCATAATAGAAAGAATCTCCTTCACCACCACCAGTATAACCAATATCAGTTCCTAAAACATTTCCAGTATATTCAATATTAGTTCCCAAAACATTTGTTGATTTTTTGATATATTGAGGTTCTCCTAAGACGACATCTACCCCGCGATTTCGTAATTCATTTGAGATAGTCTCGTATGAGTATTCGTTCAACGGATTGTTAATAACTTCTAAATATAATTCACAACACATACTAGGATTAGCATATAATGGTCCTAAATCATTGATATTGTTATTATTAAGAATGATTGTTCCACCATTTGCGAAACTACTCAATCCACCTAAAACATCAAGTCTAGTTATATTGTTCCCTGATACATTTAACTCTTTTAAATTATAAAAAATATCAAAATCATTGAAACTATCATCAGACATACCAGAATCTGTTACTATTAATGTTTCTATTGGGCTTCCACGAAAGCTCATATCCGAAATACTAGTAGTAGCTAATTGACTCATATTTAGCCAACGTAAATTTGGTAAATCTTTTAATGCACTTAGGTCATCAATGGGATTGGAATTCAAATTAATAACCTCTAATGCATTCAATTCTTTTAATGCTCCAATATCTTGAATAAGGTTGTTGGATATATCTAATTCCTGAAGGTTTGTCATCCTACTGATTAGATCTATATTATTAATACCACGTCCTGAAAGATTGATTATAATTATTCCTGCAAGAGCATCAGGATCTGATAACATTTCGTACGAAAATCCAAGTTCTTGCATTATGGCTTGTTCTAACTGGACATCGGAAATGAAATTACTACTATTGCCAGATGGTTGTTCGGTAGAACTGTTGTTGGATGGCTGATTTACGAAACTTACTTTATTGTTACGACCACAGTTATCAGGATCAGGATTATCATCAGACTCAATACGTAAAAGACTAATATCTGACAAAGCATTTTTAGTCAAGCATTCACTATTGTAGATAAATAGTGGTTCAGTGTAGATTATATTTATTTTTACCCCTTGTTCGATTCTGGGCAAATCACAAAGTTGTAGATATAGTTCGTATGCTTCTTTGCCTCCATCAACATAAAATCTTGCCCCATTAACCTCTTCAGATGATGGAAGCGATTGTATTCGGTCATAAGCATATTGCCCATCTGGGTATAAACACTGCCAAGCTGAATCTGCCCAACAAGTACTAGCAACTTGAGAACCATATGGAGCGTTCGAACAATCATAGATTGGTAAATCATTAGTTGTTGGTGCGTTAAAATCTGACCATAAAATCATTTCTTTAGTGTTTATTCCGTCCACAAAGTTTTTGAAATTGCTTAATTCTGGAACAGCTGTTATTGATGTACCCACAATATTTAATCGATATAATCCTTGTTCGCCTTTTTTTATATTAAAAACATCATTATTCATCCATCCAATATTATCGATTATGCTAATGTCTTCGAGCCCAAGAACTTGTATACTTTCTAATAAACCTAGAGATTCATATAATTCATCGGGATTTTTGAAATTATTACCACCTATTGATAAAATCTCTAAATTTTTAAGAGTGTTTGGGGGTAATCCAAGTGTGTCTATATCATTATCTGTGGCAATTAATACCTTAAGGTTATTTAATTCCATAAGATCATCCAAATGTTCGATATTGTTGTTTGCAATATTTAATGTAGTTAGGTTTTTGAGACCAGATAGCGGACTCAGGTCCTTAATATTGTTGTCTTCAATATTTAATGTAGTTAAATTTTCCAGTCCAGTTAAAGGTTTTAAATTATCAATATTATTACGAGGAAGGCGTAAATTGGTTAAGTTTGTGAGGTGCTCAATTCCTGTTAAATCCTTGATATATAGACTTTCTCCATCTAATCGTTTGATTTCTGCAACATCTTTTGTAGTTAAGTATTGGTGTGGTTGCAAATAACCCATCTTAAAATCACGTGTACTAATTTCAGGTTTCCCAATTTCATTTCTTACAAGTTTATCAAGATAATAGTCTGTAAATAGAACAGCATTAGCAGGTTTATTTGTTGCTTCCTTTTCTATATCTAATGCAGATATCGTTCCAGTTTTTTGAATTTCATAGGATATTTTAATACCGCGTCTTGCTAATATTTTCAATGGATTTTGATCTTCCTGATAACGAGGGTCATCATCAGGACTTGGAATCAGATTATTGTTCAGTTCAAGTGTATCCGTAGGAAGTTTTAGTCCGCTAATATTTAATAATGGTTCGATATTAGAAATATCATTACCCCTTAGATTTAGTTGTCGGAGATAAGGAAAACAAGGTTCAATACAACCAGAAAAAATATTTTTAATATGTTCATTATTTAGATTCAAATCGCAAATTTGCAAATATAGAGCATTGGTAGACATAGTACTAAAATCTAAACTATTGAGATCTAATTCCTTTAGGTTACACATTCCTAAACCCCTTAATTGTGGTAATAAGGGCTTAATCATTTCAAAACTTTTAATCTTATTGCCATCGATATATAATTGTCGAAGTTTATTTAGATCATATAAAGGAGTAAGATCAGACACGCTATTTTCCCAAAGACGTATTAGGGATAGTTTTTTTAGTTGACGCAATCCCTCAAGATTAGCCACATCGTTAAATCGAAGATCTAACCATTCTAAATTTGTTAAATTTTCAATACCATCTAAAGCGTATAAACCTGCATCTGCTAATTTAAGCTTTTTCAAATTAAGAAAATATCTAATATCCTGTAAGTTTTTAAATTCAACACCATCTAATTCTATCTCTTTTATTTCAAGCAAATCCTCTTGAAATATTGTACCTGTATTTTTTCCAATTCTATTTCGTATATAGTTTTCAAATTCAGTATTTACAAATATTACTTCTTGACTAGGTTCAAGCATAATAGTCCAAGACTTACTTTTTTCTGCTTGTTCTGATGTTATATAATATCCTGCAATACAATCCCCATTTTCATCTCGTATTATCCATGAATGCATTGGGTAGGTTAAAAGTCCATTACCAGGATAGGAATTTTGGGCAGGAATACTTAGATATAATATTTCATCTTTTTTAAAGCTTTGCCAATAAACACCAACATTAAAATCTAACTTACTTCCAATAGAGAGTTTAACTGCATTTGATGATGAGTTGTCACCACTAGTTTGTGATGGTATTTGATATACTTCTTCGCAACTTTTCGCTTGAAGGATGAATTGTTCTGATTCATTAACATTTGTAGATGCTGAATCTATAATTGGAGTATCATGGCTAAGATTTGGTTGGGCATAAGAAATATTATTGTTATTTATAGCAATAGAAGTAATAAAACAAGCTCCCACAAATAGTATGGAATAAGCTATTTTTTCGTATGTATAAAATAATTTCATATTTATATTAGCGATCTATTGATTTATGAGGAATCATTTGTATTGGTAGTAATGAAAACAAAAATACATATTAGGGCAAAGAAAAATACTTTTGATATTCTATATTGAAATTTAGAAATTTTATGCATAATAAATATCACCATCCTGATAATTGGAATATTAATATAAAATTTACTGAATTGTATATTATTTTATATAAGGGTTATGGATGATTATCACTTTTACTCACGATTAGGTTAGTTTTCGTAATTATTTGATTAGTAATGTACTCTTATCACGAATTTTTGTGCAATATTATTTGCGCCATATTTCAGCATTATCTTGGGGGTTATAACCGATATCTGATTCAGAATTCTTAATGTCCCAAAATCTCCATGTATTATTTGAGACACCATAATAAATTCCATATTTCAAAGTTAAAGGAGCCTCAATACATTTTCGAAATAACTGTACGAGATCAGAGTGACTGATAAGAGTGGCAAACTGCCTTTGGTTTATTGGCTTACCTTCAACATTAAGTGTTCCAATTCGAACAGACAAACTACTTAACCCATATTGGTCCGAGTAAAATCTTCCTGCAGCTTCACCAAATGCTTTTGCAACTCCATAAGGCCCATCAGGCCGAACTGGCATATCAGTGGTTATCAACGGAATTTGGTTAGATTCCAGTCCTACATAATCTCCTTCAATAATTTGACTATACGGCCTGTCAAATTCATGCATACCGCTAGCATGGTTTGAACTAGCAAATATAACCCTTTTTACCCCACACTCCCTTGCAGCTTCCAGAGTATTTGAAGTACATTTCAAATTGACATCATGAATAACATCCCATTTACTATATTGGTTGGGGTTACTGGCAAGATCTATGACAGTATCTATACCTGAAAAGGCTGGCAAAATTTCCTCAAGAATCGTACAATCTGCTTTCATGGTGGGTACATGAACTGAATCTTGCAAATCAACTCCAGTCACCTCATATTCATCCTTCAAAGAAGCGGCTAACACAGAACCTACCAACCCAGATACGCCTGTTATTAAAATCTTTTTTGCCCTCATTTCAGATGCTCCTCCTAAATAGTTTCGAGGAATTATATCACGAACACATTGCCGAGGTAACATTGATAGTAGA
>CAYOMB010000057.1:0-2695 GCA_964404955.1 uncultured Dehalococcoidia bacterium | reverse complement strand
ATCTGCCCACAGTTTATGTAATCGACCTTTAGGTTCTCTTGACTCATCAAGATTTAAAATTGCATCAACTCTAGGGTTTCTTGCTCTATTTATTTTCTTTTGTTCTATGCTCATAATGCCAATAATATATACTATTACTACTACCTAGAAGCTAATGCTTTCAGGTGTGTAATTACTAATAAATGAGTATTTTTCTGCATTACCAACTAAATGGCTATGACTACTACGTAGATGCTGTTTGTGCTAATGCATTTCTTCTTGATTGTAATGCATCACGAACAGGCAAAACTTCAACGGGTCCTTGACCAAGATGAAATTCAAAAAGGTTAACAACATCTTCAAACTTATCTGCTTCTACGACAGCAAATACACGATGTCCAACTGGATAACCCCAAACTCCATGAACTTTTACATTTTCACTACCATCCATCCAAGGGTTATTTGTACCTAATGGCACTGATTCAAATGAATCAACTACCTGCCCTTGTTTTACTCTTGGGCAAGTTATATGGTCATGTTGTGCAATTATATGAAATAACATCTTTTCCTCCCATCATCATGTATATTTTCGAGGAATTATAACACGAACACATTTCCGTGGTAACGTTGTTATTAGAGTAGAACTTTAACATTAACAAAGAGGTTGTTTATAATACGAGTATATAAAAATGCCAGATTAATTTTTAAATTTTCCTAATGTACAAACCTTTAGTTTACACAAGGCTCAGTACAAGTTCATACCGTCATTAGCCTAATCTGGTACGAACATCAGTAGTAAGGCTACCTAGTACTAAGCCAATCTTATTATATACTAATTGATATTGAGATAGCCTCTGTATTTGGATATGACGGGTGTATTATTTTTAAGGTAAAATAACCTTATCAATATCTTTTAATGCTGTATGGAGCATCTCTCTTAGGCTTAGTAACATAATATATGCCTCATCATCTGTATCGTCTGAATATGGTGTGTTTTCGTATCCGGTTTCCATAGTACCGTCAGGTTTTTCATCGTAGTCCATATCATTCAATTGCCTGTATGGATCCTGAAGGAACTTAGCTTCATCACACATCGTCAAGAAGTCAGTAATTACATTATTGCATTCCAATGCACTATTTGATGCTTTAAATAAAGTATTCCAAATCATTGCATACTCAGAATGCGAATCTTCTAAAAGTCTGAAGTTTTCTATAGTGTTTATCTCTGGATCAATGTTTTCGTACATAATTTCCTCTTTTTAAAGCTATCAATGTCTAAGTTATATATTATATAAGTCTCTATAGTGCAACATAAAATGGCATTTCTTGACCATATAAAAAAACAAGCGCATACAAGAAAAATTACTCTAAAATAAAAAGTACACCACTCCGTGGACCGCTTGGAATCAATAAGTGAATGCGAATCAGTTAATTAGTGTGATTTATTTCTACAGTACCTACTTTTGCATCTACTGATACAATTCCTTGAATAGAATCCAATGCTTTTGCTCGGGTAGCTGTCGCTCTTTCCATCGTCTCATTATCGGCATATAAAGATACTGCTATAAACATATTTCCTTCAGCATGAATCCCTAAAAGCTGCTCGGCTTCAGGAAAATCAGTTGGTGCATTTTCTGCATATGCTTTCACTACAAGTTCTGCTGCTTCATTTGAATCAAAAGTTATTGATGTAATCCTTACTACTGACATTAGTCCTCCTAGTAATATTATAATGAGAATTAATTATAGCTCCCATTTATGCCCAGATTGTATTTCAGTTTACTCTTCTTTACTATCGGTAATTTGACCTGCTTGCATAATAGCATTTCTCATTTGATCAGAAAATTCTGACATGGAACTAGGAGAATGTGGTATAAAAATACTTGAGGTATTTGGAGCAGATGCGATACTTTTCAAACTATCAAAATACTGAGTAAGTAATACTAAGTTCATTACCTCCATTGGACCTGTTCCAGAAATACTTTTTTGAAAATCATCAATAGATTCCTTTAATCCATCAATAATTGCTTTACGTTCATTAGCTATTCCTAGCCCTCTTAAAGCATCACTTTCGGCTTCTGCTTCTGCTTGTTTTACAATGATAATTTTTTCTGCTTCTCCTTTTTCGGTAGCAGCTACTCTTAAACGTTGCGCTTCGTTAATTTCATTCATTGCGGCTTTGACTTTTGCATCAGGATCAATATCAGTAACTAGGGCTTTAACAATTCCATACCCAAATTGAACCATGATGTCATCGAGCTCAGATTTAACAGCAACCGCAATTTCATCCTTTTTCTCAAAAAGATTATCCAGGCTTAAAAGAGGTACTCTTGCCCTTACTACATCAAATACATAGGACGTAATTTGCTGTTCTGCATTATCAAGACGATAAAATGCTTCAAATTCTTTTTCCTCTAAAATAACAAATTGTACTGAAATGGACACTCTTACAAAAACATTATCTTCCGTTTTGGTTTCTACAGGTACGTCCAATTGTCGAATACGCATACTTTCGGCTTTACTAGCTTTGTCTACAAAAGGAATTTTTATATTTATACCCGGGCGAGCAATTCGTTTATATCTACCAAATCTTTCGACAACTTTGAACGTTTGTTGTTGTACTGTAAAAATTGTATTGAATAAAAGTAATATGATTATAGGTAGAAATACTATTCCTAAAGCATCCATAGTGACCTCTCATAAATTTCATTGATAA
>CAYOMB010000056.1:4902-7733 GCA_964404955.1 uncultured Dehalococcoidia bacterium | reverse complement strand
ACAGCTGACATGATGCTTTGAATCATGGTAACACCTCCACGTAAGCTACCATAATTTTTTCTTCCAAAAAATTGTCCAACCAAAGCCCAGCCAATTGAATTACTAGACATTGCTATACCAAAAAAACAAACAAAAATAATACCAGTTACAATTCCATTTGGTCCATAAAGTATAATTAATGTTGAACCGATTCCTGCAAGCATAGCTAGCCCAGCAACTTTTGGCCTAGACCATCTGTCAGATATAATACCCATAATCAATATCGCTGGAATACGTGTAAATGCAGCAGCGGGAACAAGAATAGCTGCAGCAATTTGTTCATCTATACCTCTTGAAACTAAAATTGGTACCATGTGAACTAATATTGCTGATTGAGCTGTTAGTCTTAATCCTATAGCTATAGATAAAAGCCAATAAGTAGAAGATTGTAGCGCTTCTTTAATTCCAAAATCATGAAGATTTAATGGCTCATGATTATTTGATAAATCTTCTTCATCTTCAATATCAGCTTCATGGGGTTTAGGTAATCTAATAAATAAAGATAATGGAATACCAATAACTAAAATAATAATTCCAGAAAATATACAGGCTACTCTCCAATTAAAAGAGAATATTATTTGCGCAATAACAAAGGTTAGTACAGTGCTTCCAATGGCTGAACCTACTGTAGACCAAGACATAGCAATTCCTAATCGCTTGCGAAACCATGCATTGATAGCTGCAGAAATTCCGTGATGAGGTATCGAAAACCCAATTGTTAAAAATGTTAAAAAGGTAATAAGAAAAAACATATAAGTGGGAGCTATTCCTATGAGAATAAATCCAATCCCTCCACTTATAACACCTATTAAAATTATCGCTTTTGGTCCATATTTATCTACAAGATAACCAGCAATAGGACCTTCTAAGCCACCTTCTAAACTGCGAATTGTAAAGGCTAGTGACATTTGTGTTTTGGTAAGATTAAAAGTACGGCTTATTGGAAGAAAATAAGCCGACATACCTGTATGATATAAACCGCCGAAAAGGAGTTGAAAAATAGCCGAAACTACTACAACTTTCCACCCATAATATGAGCTTTTGGGCTGTTTGGTAAATTTGTTATCTACAGACATCTATATACTCAATTAGGACAGCCGAAAGTATAAATACTATATTAAATTTGGTTAAAAAACAAATTTGATATTGTATAATAAAGGGTATTGTACAAAAAAAGAGTAAAAAAATGACTAAAGGACCTATTACATATTCTTATTGGGTTATTCCTGAAAAAGTATTAGCAGGTGAATACCCTGGGAATCAGATGAGAAAAAGTGGAATTTTTCGCGTGCTTAGAACTATATTGGACCAATCTGTAGCATTTTTTAGACATCCATTACAAGGATGGCCTACAGGTAATAAAAGAGTAAGAAGCCTTTTACATGCAGGCATTACCAATTATCTTGATTTAACTCAGTATGATGAATTATTACCATATGAAGAACTATTAAACAAAGAGGCAGAATTACTTGATATGTCTGTACAATATAAACGTGTTCCTATTAAAGACCAAAATATTACGACAAATAATGAAATTGCTAAATGTCTTTCTTTTATTAACGAAAGTATTGAATCGGGAGGTAAAGTTTATATACATTGTTTACGGGGATTGGGAAGAACAGGAATGATAGTTGGTTGCTTTTTGGTAGATCAAGGCTCAACAGGGAATCAAGCACTGGAAAACATAACTAGTCTTAGAAAAAATCTTTTGAATTCATTCTTACCATCGCCACAGAATAAAAGACAATCTGAAGTCGTAAAAAATTGGAAAAATATTGTATAAATCAGATACATTTTTTTAATAATATGGTATAGTTTCTTTGCTGTTTGTGATTTTATATTTTGATGTGATTTATTGATATATAGATGTTGAATACTAACGAAAAAAAATTAAGTTTTGATGACATATTAGTCATTCCAAAAATATCTACAATTAATTCTAGAAAAGATGTTAACTTAGATGCCAATATCAAATTCCCAAACTCTAATTTAGACTGGGTAGGTACGCCAATTATGGCTTCAAATATGGACTTTGTTGGTACATTTGAAATGGGTATGGCTCTACAAAATTATCATATAACTACTGCGGTTAATAAATTTTATACTACAGATGAATGGATAAATGCAATTAACCAGGGTTTGGATATGAACTACAATTTTATAACATTTGGATTAGATAACATTGAACATATTCATCAAATGATTTCTGATATATCGACAAAGTCAAATCAAAGTCCGTCAATAGCTGTTTTTGATGTTCCAAATGGGTATATAAAATCATTTTGTGAATTGATTTCTGTTGTGAGAAAAGAATTTCCAGCATTAGGAATTATCGCTGGTAATGTGGTAACTCCAGATGGAGTTAAGCAGCTAATGGAATCTGGTGCCGATGGAATAAAAGTAGGTATAGGTTCTGGTGGTGTATGTAGTACTTCTGCCACAACAGGAGTTGGTTATCCTCAATTGTCAGCTGTTATAGAATGCTCTGAAGAGGCTAAAAAAACCAACGGATTCATAATATCAGATGGTGGCATTAAAACTTCTGGAGATATAGTTAAAGCTTATTCAGGTGGTGCGGGTTTTGTTATGCTAGGCTCATTACTCTCAGGGCATGAAGAAGGAAAAGCAACTCTCATAACCAAAGATGGGAAGTTTTATAGAAAGTTTTACGGAATGAGTTCAGGAGAGGCTATGAAAAAACATTATGGTGGCGTGGCAAATTATAGGGCTCCTGAAGGTATTTCAATATTAGTAGAAGACAAAGGTAATGTTGAAGATACTGTACATCAATT
>CAYOMB010000056.1:0-4802 GCA_964404955.1 uncultured Dehalococcoidia bacterium | reverse complement strand
AGGTCATCGATTAAAATACTTGGAGTACCTTTCGTAAACTTGGTTTCATAATCGCTTACATGAATAACTTCAGGTTTATCTGGGTTGTAAGAATATTCATATGCACTTGCAATTATTGGGTTTACTAACCATTTTTTTGGGCTCAAAGATTCTAATTCAATCATAAGTTTTGTCCCAAAAACTATCCCTCCAGTAAGTACGGGTATCAAGTTTACTATCGGTTCATTTTGCCATTTGGTATCAATATCTTTAGCAATAAGTTTTATGTGTTTTTCTATGGTTTTTTCATCCCATAATATTTCTAAATCTTTCATACAATTATCCATTCTTTTTGTATGTTATACCTAATGCTTGAGGTTGATTTCCTAGTATGAGTACTTTTAATGGTTTTGGTAACCATTTACCTTCATTTTGATTGGCATTTTGTATTAATACAAGGGTTAAAATCATTAATGGGAATGGTATAAGTGGTAATATTTGTGATAATCCAATTGTTACTGTTTGTAATTTCAGTGCAATTACCTGAAGAGCACTAAACCCATATACTCCTAAAGAGGCACGAATAGGATTCCATCCGCCAAAGATCACGATTGCTAAGGCTATCCATCCATAGTTTATGGTATGTCCTTCTGACCAACCATATTTTGCATGTAAACTAAATGCAGCTCCTCCGATGCCAATAAGAATGCCTCCTATTGAGGAGTAGATGAGTCTTGTATATAAAACATTTATCCCTCTTGCATTTGCAGCTTCAGGATTTTCTCCTACAGATCTAAGATTTATTCCAAGTTGTGTTCTAAACAAGAAAAACCAAGAAGAGGGAATAAGGAGTATTGAAAAAATGACCAATAAGTTACTACCAAATAGTGTGGGTCCAATATATGGTATTTCACTAAAGAAAGGTATAGTAATATTGTCTAAATATGGTCCAGGAATGCGAACATATGATTGCCCTAAAAAACTACTAAGTTTCCATAAAAATATCGTTAATATGAATCCTATAGCAATCTGATTTATATATAAATTCATATTAATAATAACTATAAAAAAGGCTATTACTCCGCCTAATAAACCTGCAGCAATAATACCTAAAAGTAGAGAATTTGTTGTTATGGTCACAGCAAAACCAGCAAGAGCTGTTATTAATAATGTACCTTCCATTGATAAGTTAACAATACCTACTCTTTCAGAAATTGTTTCTCCAATTACTGCAAATATTAAAGGGCTAGACATAGCGATTATTGTGACAAATGATGCTTCAAAATTTTCCATTATTCAGTAACCCTATTATGAAAACGATTTACAATCAACATATCAATTTTACTTGCTCTGATAATCAGCCAAGATAATACAAATACAGATTCAATAATATATGGAAAGCTTGAATCAAGATCTAGTCTTAGTTGTAATTGAATTCCTCCTACCATAATACTCCCAAATACAGTACTAACCAAAATAACAGTAAAAAGATTTCTTCCTGCAATAAGTGCAATTAGTATACCTAAAAATCCATAACCCCCTGAAATATTGGGAACTAATTTATGATAAATACTCATGGCTTGAATAGATCCAGCTAAGCCTGCAACAGCTCCAGTAATAAGAAATGCAATACAAATATATTTCATTGAATCAATTTTAAATCTCATGGTCGCATCTTTATTTGCTCCTGTTGCAATCAAACGTAAACCTATTGATGTCTTATTTAATATGAAATACAAAGTAAATATAATTATGGACACAATAATTAGTGGTCCTATTGGGAAGTTACTGCCATCAATACCAGGCATCCATGATTGTGGAGGGAATATATCAGTACCTCCTGTTGATGCAATACCTGCTCTTTTCCATGGTCCTATGACTAAATAAACAATTAACCCAGCAGCAACAAAGTCTAGACCAAGTCCTCCAAAAATTTCATGTACATTAGCTTTAGTTTTTAAGATAGCACATACTAAACCTAAGAAGGCCCCAAATGATGCGCCAGCTAATAATTGAAAAAGAGGAGCGAAATTAGTTTCACCAATCGCTGTTCGCGCAATGAAAGTTGCCCCTATGGCTCCAAATAGTACTTGGCCTTCAATGCCAATATTCCATAGACCAGTATTAAATGTGATAATAAGAGCAAGCCCTGCTAAGCACATAATAGTAGTAATTAGAAGTGTTCTAGAAAATTTATCAAAATTTCCAAATGCGCCTTCAAATATTGTTAGATATATTTCGAATGGTGAAGATTTCAACAAAAGTAATACAATTGAAACAACTGTTATAGCAAGGATAATCCCAGTTATGTTTTGTATTATTGATTTCATGATTATCTACCTGATATTTTTTGCATTGTAACTTCTCTTGGAAGTTCTTCTTGAGTCCCATGTGCAACAATATCATCGTTATAAAAACAAATAATATAATTTGCATAATTGTAAATTTCATCAAGATCGACTGAAGAAAAAATTGTGATTAATCTTTTTAATCGTGATTCTATTAAATTTGACCAAATATATGTTGCTGACTGAACATCTAATCCTCTAGTAGGTTGTTCTAATAGTAAAACTTGGGTTTCTTTTGGTATTAATGACAGCATAAGTCTTTGTTGATTTCCTCCAGAAAGATTTTGTGCTAAAGAGGTTGCTATCCCTCTAATACCATATTCTTCTATAAGATTTTCCGCTAATATTTTTATTTCGGGCCAATTAATTACCCCATTTGAGTTATGGACGAGAGCAACATGTTGCATGATATTCATGTCAGGAAATAATCCTTTTTCAAGTCTATCTGCAGGTACATAAGTGATAGTATTTTTATCGATATAGTCATTAGATTCTGTAAGTATATTTGTGACGTGATTTGTTTTAGTAATAAAACTTTGAATGAATGAATCAGCACCTGATCCCTGTAGTCCGGCAATACCTACAATTAAATTTTCATTTAATTGTAAATTTTCCTTAGTTTTCAATTGATTATTTTTCATTACTTCTATTGTGATATTTTGCGATGTTTCTGAGTATAAATTAAAAGAATTTTGAACATATGATTGTTCACCAAACATAAGGTTAACTAATTCATTGGGTTCAATCGGTAACGATACTGTCTGAATAACTTTCCCATTTTGCATAATTGTTGCTTTTGAACAGATTTCTAATATCTCTTCAATTTTATGGGAAACCAAAATTACACTATATCCTTCTTTTGCTAAAGTACGAAGGGTATCAAAAACTTTTTCTTTTTGTTCTAGAGAAAAACCGCTAGTAGGTTCATCTAATATAATTATTTTCGTCCCTTTTTCAAGTAGACGGATCAATTCTAATTGTTGTCTTTCACCTATTGATAGGTCTTTGATTAATGAATTGGGGTTAATATCCCAATTAAATTGTTTTGAATAAAGTTCAATAGTGTGTTCTATCTTAGATTTGGATAGAAATACTTGATTATTTTGTGAGCCGGCTATAAAACTTTCTAATACTGTAAAATTTGAAAAATCTAATGGATCTTGACCTAATATACCAATACCTTGTTCAGTTGCGTTAGATGTAGATCCTAGAGTGATAAGGTTATCATTAATAGAAATTGTCCCATGGTCTGGGTTTAATTGACCAGATAATATTTTGATAAGGGTAGATTTTCCAGCCCCATTTTCTCCAATAATTGCATGGATTGTACCAGAATCTATAGTAAAGCTAATATCATCATTAGCCTTAATATCACCAAATTCTTTGCTAATATTTTGAAATTCTATTTTCATGATGGTTAAAGAGAAAAGGCGATTTCAATTTTTTGACAATCGCCTTTTCTATATATAAATATTTTAACTATTTCTTTTAAGCACTATCTCCAGTCATTCCTTCTAACAACTGTGGTGTATACCAAATATCGTTTAAGGTTGGATTTCCACTGGCTGGAACATAATTAGTACCATCTTGGAAATTGATAGGACCTTTAAACAAGGTAGTTAGGTCCTTATCAAATGATTCAATTATGTTTTCAAGTTTAGCTTGTGACGTAGCAGATAAGGCATCCCCGAAAATAAATCCTATTGATGAACTATCTTTGTCGTTTAAGTTAGCTAAGTTTGGTCCTACCCAATGGAATTTAGCTTCAAAATGATCGTGCGACACAGCTTCAGCAACTTCTAAATAGGAAGGTCCCCAGTTAAAGTAAGGTACACCTAAACAGACTTTCGGAGCTAGTTCACAAGCACCTTCGTAGTCATAACCGACTACTAGGACATCTTCTCCTGCTGCTGCTCTCTTGTCAGTTTCTATTAAAGCTTCTGGTGTATCAATATGTGAAATGACAACATCAACTCCTGAGTCATAAAAATCATTAACGACTACCGTAGGGTCTAAAGTAACGCCAGGTATATGGAACCAAAATCCAATCCATTTTACTTGGAAGTTTAAATCCCCAGCAGCAACATTTTTAGATGCCCAACAATCTTTTGCACCTAAGTATGCAGCATTTGTTAATCTTCTAGTTTCGTCATTGATTAATGGTCCAAGGAAACCGATATTTCCACTTTTTGATTCTAATGCTGCTGCACATCCAGCGAGATATTTACCATATTCCATTTGTGGCATAATGTTGCCAAGGTTTGTTAAATTAGGTTTATATGCTTTTCCATCTGCCCATGCGCTATCTCCAGATGACCAAATCATTGGTACTTCTGGATGAGCCTCTGCTGCAGCAAGTATCCCGTCTTTCATATCGTCAGATGTGGCAAAAATCAACTCTGCACCCTGATCAATCATATCTAAAGCAACTTGTTCAACAGTTGTGTTAGGAGAGTCTGCAGGATTGATGAAGTC
>CAYOMB010000055.1:5392-7770 GCA_964404955.1 uncultured Dehalococcoidia bacterium | reverse complement strand
CCGTTGGAGATCCATTTAAAGATACAAGTGGCCCTTCTCTAAACATTCTCATCAAGCTAATGGCTATGGTATCACTAGTATTTGGTGTACTTTTTATTTAAGAAATATTCGAATATTTAACAAAAGAGCTTTTCAAAAAATGAAAAGCTCTTTTAATTTTGTAAGAAGGGATTGTATTGTTTTTCGTGAGAAATAGTTGTTTCACTTCCATGCCCAGGAAGAACAACCATATCATCTGGTAAAACCAGTAATTTTGTTCGTATACTTTCTAGTAGAGTTACTCCGTCTCCACCAGGTAAATCATATCGTCCAATACTTTCATTAAATAATGTATCACCGCTGAAAATTACATCTTGAATTAAAAAACATACCCCTCCTGGAGTATGGCCAGGAGTATGAATAACCTTTATAGACAAATCACCTATTTTTATAACCTGATCTTGAACTAAATAAAAGTCAGGATTAGGAGCCGGTAAATAATTTGGAATAACTTGTTCTAACCACTCACTTCCATTATTAAGAATTCCTAAATCTGATTCATGCAAAGCAAATTCAGCTTTTGTGGTATCGACTAATTTTGCAACTGCAGCAGTATGATCACCATGGCCATGTGTGTTAAGGATATAACGAATGTTTTTTCCTAAATTTTTCACTTCAAATGCTATTCGATCTGCCTCAGCTCCAGGATCAATCACTATACATTCATCAGACTTATCAGAAGAAAGTATATATACATTTTCAGGAAAAGGAGGGACAACAATTCTTTTTATTTCTATACCATTTGATTTAGAAAACACTTATACCTCAAAAATTTATTCTAGTGGCATTCCATCCATATTAGCCCATTCGCCCATAGAACCATCGTAATTAGAAACTTTTTCAAATCCCATTAACTTTAATGTAAACAGTACGTGCGCCGCACGTATGCCTCCCTGTCAGTAAGTAAATACTTGTTTTTCCCTGGTAACTCCGATTGATGCAAATATTTTTTCTAATTCATCAGGAGATTTAAAACATGACTCATTATTTGAATCAATGAAATCTAACCATTCTGTATATACACAAGATGGTACGTGACCAGAATTTTTATTACCTCTGGAATTTTGTCCATTGTATTCTTCAATAGTGCGTGCGTCCCAAATCACCTCAGTATCACTATTAATTGCTGATAAAACTTGATTGGAATCTGCAATCAAAGAATCATCTTTTTTAGCAACAAATTTAGTTTTATCAACTTTAGTAGAAGCTAATGATACAGGTTTATTTTCATTTATCCACTTAACCCAACCACCATTCAATACTTTGGAATTAGTATGACCATAATAATTAAGTACCCACCAAAATCTAGTTGCTGTTAAAGAATTTCTACCATCATAGCAAATAACTGTAGTATCGCTATCTATACCTAAATTACTCATAAATTCTTCTACTTCTTCTTGATTCATAACATGTAAAGAAGAAGTAGCACTTTTAACAAAAGTATTGCTACCAACATTTACAGCATTTGGTATGTGTGCTCTAAAAAATGAGTCTGGTGGATCACAATCTATTATTCTGATATTAGGTTTGTCTAAATTTTCCAATAACCAATCCGTATCAGCCAACATTTCTGGTTTATAATAATTTTCAGTCATAACAAAGCTCCCCGCTTTTTGCTCGTCATGTTAACATATATAGACGACATTACTAAAAGGATAACAATACTATCTTTATGATGTAAATAATACTTTGCAGACATTATGCTTAATTATGAAAGGAAACGCGAATAATGACTGAAATGGATACCATAGTTTCACTTGCTAAACGAAGGGGATTTGTTTTTCAATCCAGTGAAATTTATGGTGGACTTGCCTCAACATATGATTATGGACCCTTAGGCATAGAATTAAAAAGAAATATTCGTGAAAGTTGGTGGAATCACTATATTAGCCAAAGAGAAGATGTTGTTGGAATAGATTCTGCAATATTAATGGCACCTTCCGTCTGGGAAGCATCAGGCCATGTTCAGGGCTTTTCTGATCCACTCGTAGAATGTAGTAATTGTAACCAAAGGTTTAGGCTAGACCATCTTGATAATCAGGAAATCTGCCCAAATCCGACATGTGAAAATCAACCTTTATCCGCCCCAAGACAATTTAATTTAATGTTTAAAACCTATTTAGGCCCCGTAGAAGAAGTCGCTGCCCAAACGTATTTACGACCAGAAACTGCGCAAGGTATTTTTGTAAATTTCCAAAATGTACAAACTACAACTAGAAAAAAAATACCTTTTGGTATTGGTCAAATAGGAAAGTCTTTTAGAAATGAAATAACAGTAGGTAATTTTCTTTTTAGGACTAGAGAATTTGAACAAATGGAAATGGAGTTTTTTGTTAAAC
>CAYOMB010000055.1:0-5292 GCA_964404955.1 uncultured Dehalococcoidia bacterium | reverse complement strand
GGGGATGGGGAGAATTACAAGGAATTGCTAACAGAACAGATTTTGATTTAAAAGCCCATACAACACATAGTGGTGTTAGACTAGACTATTTTGACCAAGAAAATAATGAACATTACACGCCATATGTTATCGAGCCTGCAGTAGGTGTTGATCGAATTTTTTTAACACTTTTAATTGATGCGTACAGAGAAGAAGAAATAAATGAAGGAAAAGAAAAACGTACCCTTTTAAAGCTAGCTCCACAAATTGCCCCAGTTCAAATTGCCATACTTCCCTTATCGAGAAATGAAAAATTAGTACCAAAGGCAAAAGAAATTTTTACTTTACTTAATCAAAGTTATAGTTGTGAATACGATGATGCACAAAGTATCGGTAGACGCTACAGAAGACAAGATGAAATTGGAACCCCATTATGTATCACAGTTGACTTTGATACAATCGAGAAAGATAACCAAGTCACAATTAGAGATAGAGATAGTATGGAGCAAATTCGAGTTCCAGTCGAAAACTTACAAGCCCATATACAAAACACATTACTTTGAATATGAAAATATTACATTTCGCAGATCTACATATTGGAGTTGAAAATCATGGTTTTCCAGACCCAAAAACTGGAATTTCCACAAGATTGCTAGACTTTTTAAAAACGTATGATGAAATGATTGACTATGCTATCGACCAAAATGTAGACCTAGTAGTTTTTGCTGGAGACGCATATAAAGTCAGAGATCCTTCACAAACACACCAAAAAGAATTTACTAACAGAATAATAAAACTTGCTAAGAATAATATCGCTACATACCTAGTTGCTGGAAACCATGACTTACCTGCAATACAAGGCAAGGCGAATGCATTAGAAGTGTTCCCCATATTTAATCAAGATATGGTCCATGTTTCAGATCGATTAGATACAATAAGCATTCAAACTAAATCAGGACCAATCCAAATAATTGGCCTTCCATGGATTAAACGAAGCCAATTTCTTACAAGAAAAGATACTCAGAGTTTATCGATAGACAAAATTACAGAACTACTTGAGGAAAGAATAACTAATAGTTTGCTTTGGGAAATTGAAAAACTTGACGCTTCTGTTCCTGCTATCCTTGTTGGCCATGTAACAGTTGCAGGTGCAACAGTAGGTACTGAACGCAGTATGATGTTGGGTCGCGACCACACTATATTAACTTCAACTTTAGCAAACCCGTTACTTGATTATATTGCTCTTGGACATATTCACAAACATCAAATATTAGCTAGAAACCCACATGTAGTATATGCAGGTAGTCTTCAAAGAGTAGACTTTTCTGAAGAAAAAGAAGATAAAGGTTTCTGTGAAATTGAACTCGATTCTACTAAAGAATCCGGATCAAGAATGACTAGTTTCAATTTTAGACCTGTAGCTGCAAGAGAATTTATTACTATTGATATCGATATTACAGATGAATCTGATCCAAATAAACAAATTACAGAATTATTACAAAGCAAATCAGTTAAAGAAGCGGTAGTCAGAGTCAGAATGAATGTAACTGAAAGCCTTTCTTCCCTAATTGAAGAATCAACTATCAGAGAAAACTTACAGGATGCACATTACATTACTTCAATAACAAAAAATATTCAGCGTGCCAACCGGTCAAGAATCACTGCTGAGGCAAGCAGAGGTCTTTCGTATAGGGAAGCTTTAGATGTTTATATGAATTCAATAAATCTTGATATGAAGAAAAAAAATGAATTAATGGAAACACTAGATGAACTAATTCTAGCAAATGAAGATGATAACGAATAATATTAAATAAATGCTTGGAGGATAATTATGTCAGAATTTAAACAACATGTATTAGTTTGTGACGTCGTAAGAGACGACGGCAGAAGATGTGGAAATAAAGGTGGAGGTAGCGTCAAGAATAAATTTGTTGAAGTTTTAGCAGCTCGTGACTTGAGCTCAGATGTCTACGTATCTAGTGTAGGATGCACAAGCCAACATGGATTATGTGAAATTGAACAGGCCAGCATAATCATTTATGGAAAAAATAATCAAGGAACATGGTATATTGCCAGTGATACCAATGTTGAACAAATTGTAGAAGAGCATATTATTAACGGCAATATAGTTGAATCACTTCTTAATGAAAAAATGAAAGTAAGATTTGATAATTAATGAACGAGGGAAATTCCATTCCTAAAATATCGAATTATAAATCTGAGATTGTACTTTTATTGTTGGTTGTCGTTGCAGTAATAACATTGATATTTATTATGCAAGAGCGTACAAAAAGAGCTCCTGATTTTGAAGCTGAAATTTATCCAACCTTGGAAGAAACTTTTAACTTAAATGAAAATATTGGCACCCCAATATTAATAAATTTCTGGGCATCATGGTGTGTTCCTTGTGAAGTAGAATTCCCACACATACAGAAGATGCGAGATAAATACAAAAAAGATGATTTAATTATATTTGGTATAAATTCTTTTGACCTTACAGAAGATGCTATTAGTTTTTTAAACAGGCTCAATATATCTTTTCAAACTGGACCTGACCCAAATGGTGAAATTAATGACCTTTATGAAATAACTGGACTACCTGTCACAATATTTATTGATAAAAAAGGTATAATTCAACAAAAAAAAATTGGATATATTGATGAAGAAACACTCGAAAAATGGATTTCAAAAGAAATTGAGTGATAATGGATAACATTACAGGATTTGGCCTCTTCTTTTTAATAATAAAATTAATCCATATAACGGCTTCCACTATATGGGTGGGCGGAAGTCTATTTTTTTTACTGGTAGTCAATCAATCAATAACACAAGAAAATAAATTCTTAAAAGGGATTTTAGGATCAAATTTTAAACAAATTGTTGATTTATGCATATGGATTTTACTTCTTAGTGGAGTTATATTAACTGTTAATAAACTAACCTCAAATAGTGCTACAGTAGTATATGGATCATTATTAGGATTTAAACTAGCATTAGTCGCATGGGTTACATATTTAATATGGTTTAAGAAACGTTCGAAAAGTTACTTCTCGGAAGAATCTGTAACAAAAAATCAGATGTTAAAAGATTTTTTTTCTCGTGATAGACTATTGGTAATTTTAGGGATAATAATTATTTATGTATCTGAAACTCTAGCTAATTTACAAAATATATAGGAGCTTAAATTGAAAAAATATCTGACTGATATGTTAGTTTGCCCTACTTGTAAAAGTGATTTATCTTTAGAAATTGAATCTGAAGAAAACAATGATGTCATCTCAGGAAAATTACACTGCGAAAATCAAGACTGCGAAGAAATATACACAATTGAGGACTCTATTCCTAATCTTTTACCCAGTGATTTAAGGTAATTACAACCTATTGTAACTTACCTATATTTAGTATCTCACCCTGATTCTGATTTAATTTAATTAATTTTTCAATCGACACATTTAATTTTGGATGTACCCACAAAGGATTAATTTCAGCGAGTGGTATTAAAACAAATAATCGAGAATCCATTCTTGGGTGAGGTATTATGAGATCTGTTTTTTCAAACAACTGATCACCGTAGGAAATAATATCTATATCAAGTATTCTAGGACCATTAATAAAATTAGAGGTTCTACCACAATGAATTTCGATCTCCTTACAAATTCCTAATAATTCATACATATCAATCTGTTTTTTAGTACTACACGCTAAGTTGTAAAAATTTGATTGATCTTTGTACCCCTGTGGAGATGTTTCATAAATAGATGAAATTAGATCTATATTTAGATTAGAATTTAAATGTTTTAGTGCATGTTTTAAATTATGTTTTCTATCGCCAACATTTGATCCTAATGAAAAATAAATTTGTTCATTATCCATTTATTGGTGTCCTCTAATAATTGCATCAGTCATCTTTACAGTTTTTGAAATTTCAACTACATCATGTACCCGTACTAAATCAGCGCCTTTTGCTATAGCCACTGATACTGTTGCTGCTGTACCTTCTATACGATCGTTTATTGGAGAGTTTAAAACTGCTCCAATAAATGACTTTCTTGATGTTCCAATCATTAGAGGATAACCTAGCTCTACCAATTCATGTAGGTTATTAAGTAATGTAAGATTATGTTCTACATCTTTTCCAAATCCAAACCCTGGGTCTAAAATAATATTTTTTCTTTCTACCCCTGATTTTATCGCTTTATCAGAACTTGTTATCAAACTTTGCTTAATATCATTGATCAAATCCTGATAAACGTTATTTTCTTGATTATGCATTATTATTAATTTACCTTTAAATTCTGCAACAATTTCAGCTATTTTGGGATCACAACTTAGTCCCCAAATATCATTAATTAATGAAGCACCATTCAAAAAAGCTTCATAAGCTACATCTGAACGATATGTATCTACACTTGTAAGAACATCAAAATTTCTAGTTATTGAATCCAGAACAGGAATCAATAATTCAATTTCTTGTTCGCTATTTATTTGATGTACCTCACCACCCCATTTTTCACCAAAGGTTTTTGATTCGAGAATGGCATTGGTTGATGGTCGAGATGATTGTGCACCTATATCAATAATCTCAGCTCCATTGTTAATATATAATTCACATTGTTGATTTATCTGATCTATATCGTGAGTACCATCTTTGGAAAAAGAATCTAATGACAGATTAATTACTCCCATAATTATTGTTCTCGTTTTGCGTTCAAAAACTTTATCTAATTCTTTTAATAATTTTAAGTTAACCATTAATTCGCTACCTAATTGGGTGCCCCTAGCATTAAAAAAACATATTTATTTATTATACATATTGAAGATAAACTTTTTAAACAAGTTTACTAGTTGAATATATTATGTTTTCATTTTACGATTAATCCCGCTAAACAGATAAATCAAATGTTATATATATTTAGAAGAGGTGATTTCAAATGAGCAAAAGTATCGCTGATAAAGCCAAATCAAGTTTTACAACGGATTTAGGTACAATCAATTACTATAGCTTAGACAAAATTTGTAAAAAATATAAAATTAATCTTCAAGATTTACCTTTCACTATTCGAATAATTTTAGAAAATATAGTGAGAAATTTAGATGGTAAAGTTGTAACTGAAGATGATCTAAAAACGGTTTTAAGCTGGTCTCCATCAAAATTACCTGAACAAGAAATACCTTATATGCCATCAAGAGTCTTAAGCCAAGATTTCACTGGTGTACCTGCAGTAGTCGACTTAGCAAGCATGAGATCTGCTGTAGAACGTATGGGTGGAAATCCTAAAATTGTCAATCCAATAGTACCATTAGATTTAGTTA
>CAYOMB010000054.1:4580-7876 GCA_964404955.1 uncultured Dehalococcoidia bacterium | reverse complement strand
TAAATATATAATTAACTTGTTGGTATTTCCATTATTTCAATTCTACTACCATCAGGTGTGCCTATAAACGCTATAGACATTCCGGTTGCAGGATTTACATTTGGGCCTTCTAAAACAGTAGCTCCAAGTGTTTCTAATCTAGTTAATTCTTTTTTCATATTATCCACTTCAATACCAAAATGTTCGATACCCAGATGAACTCCTGAACCTAGTTCAGGTAAAGATTCATTGGTTCTAGCTCCAGATATATTTATTGCAACACCGTCTTTTGTTTTGCACCGTATAAATTGGTCTCCTGAGTCTCTCATCATGCTACTTAATATTTCAAACTCGAATGCTTTAACGTACCAATTAGCTACATCCTCAGGGTTATTAGATTTAATATGTACATGATTAAATTTGTATGCCATTAGTTTCTCCTATTCATTGACGACCTTATTTGTAAGAATCCCTATATTTTCAACTTCAACTTCAACTATATCTCCATGGCTCATATTTTCGGGGTGTCCAGAAGTACCAGACCATATCATATCCCCTGGAGACAACGTGATTGCCTGGCTTATAAAACTAATTAATTTCCCAAAATTAAAAAACATATCAGAGGTATATGCTTTTTGAACTTCCTGGCCGTTAACTCTGACAATCATTGCATTTTGTTCCCTAGGGTCGAATGATGTTTCTATCCATGGCCCAATAGGCGCGAAAGTGTCAGATCCTTTTGCTCTCCAGAATTCCCTATCATCTCTTTGCCATGTTCTTTCAGATATGTCATTACCACACGTGTAACCAAGGATATTACCCCATGCAGTATCCTCATCAACACGTCTAGTTGGTTTTCCAATAATAGCAATACACTCACCTTCATATTGAATACCACTAGGTGAGTCTTTAGGAATAATTACATTTTCTCCTTCTCCAATAATTGAAGTTATAGACTTAAACCATGGATCCGGTTGTTCTATAGTAGTTGCATTCGTTCCAAGAGCTTCATTTGCCATTTGTAGATGGTCTAGAAAGTTTAAACCTGGCCCATACATTTGTTTGGGGAAACAGGGTGGTAATAACTTAACATTTTTTAAGTCAAATGTATTTGCAGTTTGTTGAAACTCTCCAAAAATATCACCTTCAATTTTATAGATTATATTTTCATTTGTAAGAACTCCGTAACTTTCTTGATCATCGTTTGTTTTAAATCTGCATATCCTCATAGCACCCTCCTATGGTTCTATTGCACAATATTGAGTTTATCTGCTAATTGTTTGTTTGAAGGTTCTACCAGCATAGAATTATCAGGAAAAATTATTGTTGGGATAATTTGTTTCCCATTATTTGTTTTAATAACAAAATCCTTGGCATTCTGATCTTGATCAACATTGATTTTTTCATAAGAGATACCAAATCTGTCTAAAAAGCGTTCAGCTCTTATACAGTCACCACACCAGTCAGCGCCATAAATAATAATTTGATCAGACATCAATTCTCCAGTTCTTATAAATTAATTGTTATTCGTAATATAATAGAGAGGATAAGTTTGTTCAATAATAAAACTAATACAAGTAGTAGGGTATATATGATAATAGATAGTCATTGTCATGCAGGACTCAATTGGTTTGAACCAATTGAGTTGCTTGAATATCAAATGAAGTTAAATGAAGTAACGAAAGCAGTATTGATTCAGCATGGGGGTAATTATGATAATTCATACATTATTCAAACTGCTGAAAAGCAACCAGAAAAGTTTTCAGCAGTTGTTTGCGTAGATAGCAATGATATTAATTCACCCAATATATTAAAAAAATTGGCAAAAAATCCAAAAGTTGTAGGGGTAAGGTTACGTCCCAATGAAAGATTTCAATATGGAGATCCATTAACACTATGGAAAGTAGCTGAATCAGAAGGATTAATAGTTAGTTGTTTTGCTATTAATGCTAATCTCTGTGCTACTAAGGAATTTGATGAGCTTGTGCGGACTATTTCTGATACGAAAATTATACTAGAACATTTAGGAGGGGTGTATATCTCACGAACACCAGAAGTTACCAAAGCTCCTTTCAGTGCATTTAAAAATGTTCTTGAATTAGCTCAGTATAACCATACTTATATGAAATTTGGTGGACTTGGAGAATTTTGTGAACGACCAGAAACATTAACTGCAGATATTGGATTTAATGATGTACCCCCATTGATAGAGATGGCTGCAGATGCCTTTGGTTATAAAAAATTAATGTGGGGGAGTGATTACACCCCAGTAAGTCAACGTGAAGGATATGCGAATGCTTTAAATATTCCTTTAAATCTTAAAATTTTCAATTCAAAAGAATCTAAAGAATATGTACTGTCAAAAACAGCTATAGAATGCTGGAGACTTTAATATAGAATGAAAGGAATATCTATGAATACGCGATTATCATTATTTGTAATAAATGGGCTTTTGGGCACGACTGTATTGCTTAGTTATATTTGGGGAGTCTATTCAGCTCAAGATCCTATGGCACTATGGGGTAAAATGCCTGAGGCTTATATAACATATATTACGGGATCAATGTTCATTGCTGCTTTGGGGTATATTGTTTACACTCTTTATATTGCATATGGACGAGATATTATTAATTCTGACAATTCTTTTTATCAATATAATTTAACGTATATTATCATTTTAGTTTCAGCTTCGGTATGGATGCCTTTAACTGTTTTGTACGTAGATACTTCTTCTTTGTTTTATTGGATTCTTATTGTTGTTAGCTTGTATATTGTTGGATTTATGTCATGCTTTATGACCTATTTATTGATAAAAAGTTATCCTAAAAACAAGCTATGGAAAAATATAGCTATTGGTGGTTCTATATGGTTTATCTTTCATACTCTTATTCTTGATGCTATTGTGTGGGTTATCTATTTCCATTAACTTGCATATTATCTTTCAATAATTCTTATGTATAATCTAATTTCTTGTACAAATAAATATCGCTTTGAATTGAGGTTTATGAATTGAAATCCCTAAAACTATCCACAAATTTACTTTTAATTTTGTCTCTAATATTTGTATCCTTAATGTTTACAGCATGTGAAAATGCGAGTGATGAGGAAGAATTTGAAGATGAAATACATGAAGAAGATAAGGAACATGCTGAACACGGTGATGTAGAAAAAGAAGATGCAGAACATGCCGAAGAAGATAAGGAACATATTGATAAAGAAGTCTCAATGGAACTTGTACATGACCCTAGCGCCTTTTTTCTACACAATGAGAAACTGATAGCTTATGGTTCAGGACAACTTGGTAAACCTTTAGAAGG
>CAYOMB010000054.1:1674-4480 GCA_964404955.1 uncultured Dehalococcoidia bacterium | reverse complement strand
TATATTGATAAAAATGGTAAAGATTTAGTTAATGGTGGGGGAGATATATTTCTTGATGCCGAAGGAAGATATATAGGACCAGGCCATGCGGGTATATCAAAACTGTCAGATAATACATTCCTCTTTACTTATCATTTTTATGATGGACAAGACAAAGGTATATCTAAGCTTGCTGCTCGCTCTTTGTCTTGGAGTAATGACGGTTGGCCTGTATTGGGTAAGCATTTACTCGATCAAAAATAATTCCAAGAAATAATTGACAACAGTTTTTTTATCAATTACTATACAACGGCTCACTATTTAACCGGAGAGACTTAATAGATGAATTTTACTGCAATGCAAAATATGCGCTTTATGATGATGTACATGATGATGATGATGTGCACTATGCTTAGTGCTATGTTTTCTGGTTGCCAGAAAAGAGAGGTTTTGCGCATATAATTGATTGTAGAATAAATTTCACAAATTGTAATAGACCTCATTGATGAGGTCTTTTTTTTTACTCTCAGTTAAATGACGGTAATACGTCAAATTAAGAATTAAAGGTATTTATATATATAAGGATTTTGGAGGAAGAGAATGAGTGATTATAGATTCGAAACATTACAATTGCACGGTGGTCAAGACCCTGATCCAGCTACGAATGCTAGAGCTGTGCCGATATATCAAACAACATCGTTTGTATTCAATAGTCAAGAGCACGGCTCAAATTTATTTACCTTAAAAGAATTAGGTAATATTTATACACGAATAATGAATCCAACCACTGATGTATTTGAAAAAAGAGTAGCTGCTTTGGAAGGTGGATTATTAGGATTAGCAACAGCATCAGGTCAAGCAGCTCAATTTACAGCAATAGCTAATATTTTACAGGCTGGTGATAATCTTGTTTCAACTTCTTATCTCTATGGAGGAACATATAATCAATTTAAGGCACAGTTTCCACGAATTGGAATAAATGTTAAATTTGCTGATGGAGACAATGTATCTAGTTTTGAGTCTAATATTGATGAAAATACAAAAGCTTTATACATAGAATCTTTAGGGAACCCACAAATAAATGTCCCTGATTTTGAAGCGATAGCGAATTTAGCCCATTCGTATAATATCCCTTTAATTGTAGACAATACACTTGGTGCAGCAGGAGCATTAATTCGCCCAATAGATCATGGAGCAGATGTAGTGGTCCATAGTGCTACAAAATGGATAGGTGGACACGGAACAAGTATAGGTGGAGTTATTGTAGATGCTGGTACATTTGACTGGGGTAATGGGAAATTCCCATTGTTTACAGAACCAAGCGAATCGTATCATGGATTAGTCCATTGGAACGTATCTGGATTTGGAAGTGATTTGTGTAATGCATTAGGTGTTCCTAGTAATAGGAATATAGCTTTCGGTATTAGAGCTCGTTTTGAAGTTTTAAGAGATTATGGTGCAGCACTAAGTCCATTTAATTCCTTTTTATTCTTACAAGGTTTAGAGACTTTATCACTAAGAGTAGAGCGTATTTGTGATAATGCATTAGCTTTAGCTCAGTTTTTAGAAACTCATCCAAAAGTTGAATCTGTTAACTATTTAGGATTATCTTCAAACCCAAGTAAATCTACAGCTGAAAAGTATTTACATAGAGGATATGGCCCAGTTTTGACGTTTACTGTTAAGGGTGGTTTTGAAGGGGCAGCTACAACTATAGATAATTTAAAACTTGCTAGTAATTTAGCAAATGTTGGAGATTCTAAAACTTTAGTGATACACCCAGCTTCTACTACTCACGAACAGTTGTCACCAGAAGAGCAAGTTTCTGCTGGTGTTACTCCATCTACCATACGTGTATCAGTAGGTACTGAAAATATTGATGATATTAAAGAAGATTTTGCTCAAGCATTTGACGCAATAAAGTAGATGACTATAATTAACTGTGATGAGGCAAATACCTCATCACAGTTTTATATATAGAGAGAAATATGTCATTAATTCTTCCTGCTAACTATCATGCTATTCCTCATATTGAACAGAATGATATTGTTCAATGGGTACCACTCGGCCAAAATACCGATTCATCTAACCATCTTAGAATAGGCATACTGAATATTATGCCACTAGGTCATGAATATGAATTAAATATACTAAACTCACTTGGATTCACTACGTATGAGATAGAACCAGTATGGATAAAATTAAAAACTCATACATACAAAACTTGGCCAGAGGGATATATTGATAAAGAATATATAACTTATGAAGAAGCAAAAGATCAAGGACCTCTTGATGGTCTGATTATTACAGGTGCTCCTATAGAGCATTTGGGTTTTGAAGAAGTTATCTACTGGAGAGAAATAGTGAACATAATTAATGATGCCCGTGATTATTGTCCAAGCACTCTAGGCTTATGTTGGGCAGGTATGGCAATGGCACATTTAGTTGGTGTTAAAAAAAATGTTTTTGAAAAAAAACTTTTTGGGGTATTTGAACTTCAAAATCAAATATCTAATCACATTATTATGGGAGCAAGTGATGACAAGTTTGTTTGTCCACAAAGTCGAAATGCTGGCATGGATGAAATAGACATGCAAAAAGCTGAATCAAGAGGAGAGTTAAATTTGTTGGCATATGGACAAGAGGCTGGTTACACAATATATGAGACCCCTGATCATAAACAATTGATCCATATAGGTCATCCTGAATATAATTCAGGTCGGCTTGCCTATGAAGCAAGAAGAGATTCAACTGATCCAGCAGTACCCCCGATTAGTAACTTTGATTTTGAAAATCCAGCAAACGTTTGGAAAATGCATCGCCACAC
>CAYOMB010000054.1:0-1574 GCA_964404955.1 uncultured Dehalococcoidia bacterium | reverse complement strand
AAGTGTTGTATTTCACTTGGATTTAAAGTAATTGTACTAGCTTCTTCTGGGGAAATCATTGGTTCCCTTATTCCTCGTATAGAGTTAATCCTTGAAATATTTCTACTTGTGGTTATAAATTCTGCTTTCTCTTCAGTTGCAGCACACATAACATTTAATGCAACACTTAACTTGGGTTCATTTAAGTATCCAGAAGGCTTAAATGATTTTCGGTATAGATCTGCTATCTGAGGACCATGCCCAGCTGTAGTTCCAAAAAAATCAGCAAACGAAAATGGTAAGCCTAATTCTGCTGCAAGTCTGGCACTGTAATCACTTGATCCTAATAGCCATATATCAGGAATATGATTTGGAGTTGTACCTGGTTGAACTTTAATATTCACAAATGGATGTTCATGATCGAGTGTTTCAGATAAGTGTCCAATTAAATCTACAACTTGTTGAGGAAATTGTTGTATATCCATTGGGTACTTAGGATAAGCTAGAGCAGCTGCTGTCAGTTGATCACTTCCTGGAGCTCTACCAATGCCTATTTCAATTCTTTCTGGAAAGAAAGCATCAAGTAATCGGAAAACTTCGGCAACTTTAAAAGATGAATAATGAGAAAGCATGACTCCACCACTACCAACTTTTATTGTACTTGTTTGTGTAGCTATTTGGCCTATAAGTATTTCAGGAGCTGTTCCTGCATAACCACCAGAATTGTGATGTTCTGCAACCCAGTATCTTTCATAACCAAGTTTTTCAGCTATTTGGGCTAAGGAAACACTTTCAGTAAGTGCTTGACTAGCTGTTCCACCCTTACGAATAGGGGATTGGTCAACAACTCCTAAATGGATTTTTTTCATTTAAATATGAAATTATTCAGATATGTATTTATCAGGATTGGCCATAAAAAGAGATCTACATTCCATGCTAGTAAAATAATACCATTTACCATCGTGGAATCTTCTTGTACCTTCTGATGGATCTACTTCATTTGCACCATGAGCAGTTTGTCCGGTAACTTCTCTTTGACCTTCTTCACTTGTACTTTTTCCACATACCATACACATATAAATTTCTCCTTAAATTTACAAAATAATTATCGTGAGAACAATATTACAATACCACAGTTATCATTTCAATAAAATAATATACACATTTAATCACGAAGGATTATTGTATCCTAATTTTCTACTCCATACATCCAGTCTTTGGTCTTTGCCATTAAATATAATTTCACCTTCACCGTCTAAAAAACGCTCAAGCCGATAATTTTCCAGATAATCAACTTTTTGTTCATCTACTATTTCCATGGATGCATATATTCCTAATATTGGAGATAATGTTACACCACTATGAGTAACTGCTATATACATATTAGGTACTTGTTCAGAAAACCCAACAATTGGTAATCCGTCAGCAGGCATAGGTCTATAACCTATTCCCATTGGAGCAACATTAATATTAGGAATTGGTAGATAATGTCGAGCTCTTTCCAAAAGATTTAAAGCATGTTCCTTACTCTCGTCATTGGATACACTTTCTTGTGATCCTTCTCCAATCATTAAACTGCCATCAGAGAACTGCCT
>CAYOMB010000053.1:0-7907 GCA_964404955.1 uncultured Dehalococcoidia bacterium | reverse complement strand
TTTTCAAGTATATAACATTAGGTTCTGTTCCTAAATGATCTAAAAGAGTATGCTTGCGTGCATCATCTAGTTTTTTACTTATTCTGCTATCCGGATCTAAAGAATCTCCGAAAAGTAAGGCATTAGAAGGACAAGATTGCACACATGCTGGGTTTACATCTCCATCGACATTTGCACGTCCCTCAATATCGGCATCAATTTCTGCTCTTCGTATTCGTTGAACACAAAATGTGCATTTTTCCATTATTCCACGACTTCTGACTGTAACATCAGGATTTAATTGATTTTCCATGCCTTCTGGCCAATAAGGCTCAAACCAGTTGAAAAATCTTGCATGGTAAGGACAGTTGTTTTGGCAAAACCTTGTCCCTATACACCGGTTATAAACCTGAACGTTCATACCTTGATCATTATGATATGCAGCATAAACCGGGCAAACGGGTTCGCATGGCGCATTATTACAATGTTGACATAAAACTGGCATGAATTTTGCTTTAACATCTGGGAATTCGCCTTCCCAATATCGCTCTATTCTGATCCATTCCGATGCTCTGCTTTGATTAAATAATGCATCAGTGTTAAATGGTATATTATTTTCAGCTTGGCATGCTAATACACATGCCTGACAACCTGTACATTTATCAATGTCGATTATCATTTTCCATTTTTTAGCTTTAGGTGTTTGTACCATTTTATGTTCTCCTAATGATTGTCGTTATGATGATCATTTAATCCGGTAATTGGTAAAATTGTTGGCTGAGTTTGATCTGGTAATGTGGGAAGCACGTCACCTTCAAACTTAGGTAAGCGTTTCCAATTTCCAGTTTTTGATATAGTCACTTTCATTGATGCCCATAATCTATTATCATCAGGTATTATTGAGAAAATATTAGATCCTCTGTCTTGACCAACAAATGTTCTGTATTTTTCAATATTTGGGCCTACCCTGAATCTTCCATAGTGTTTGTGTCCAAGACCCATAGGTACAGAAATTACATTTGGAGCAGCAGCTGGGTGAACATATGCCAAGGCATTTATATTTCCAAAAGGAGAAGTGATCTTGATTATATCTCCTTCTACTATTCCTTCTTTATCTGCTGTTTGTGGATTTATTTCCATCCAGGTTTCCCACGCTGCAGTTGTTAGTAAGTCGGGAATATTTTGTAGCCATGGAATATTAGCACCTATACCATCACCTAGTGTGTTGGTTTCAAACGGAAGTAAGTGGTAGTTTGCACCACTTTGAGCGTTGTATTGTATTTGTGAGATACCATTTGGCAAAGGGTTAATATTTGATAAGGACGTAGCGCCTTTATTTTCTTGATCCACCCAAACACCTCGTTGAAGTAGTCCGTTCCAAAATCCTTCGAAACTTACACTTTTAATAGAGCCTCTACCAGTTTGATATAGTTTATTAGCTTTATCTCTAATAGCATCTTTTGTTGTTTCCCATGGTAATTCAGCCACAAGATCGCCGCCGATATTCTTAGATAAACCAAGTATAATATCACCATATGGTCTGCTGTCATTAAGAGTTTTTACGACAGGTTGTTGGAAAGTTACTACATCGTAGCCAGGAAGTGGGTTTGGAACATCGTCTCCCCAAGATTCAAGATATACTGATTCTGGAAGTATAATGTTAGCCATGGCTGCTGTATCATCCATAAATGTTGAAATGCAGTACAAGTTTTTTACATTCACTAGTGCGTCTTCAAATCCTAATGAGGATGGAAGTGAATGAACTGGATTAGCACCTCTGATAATGGCTGTATCGATATTTTTTGCATTCATATCAGAAATTAAATTTTGTATATCTGCTAATGAGGATGCTGAAAATTGATTTCCCCCTGAAGATTCAGGATTAAATATTACGCCACCCTCTTTGCCTATATTACTAATGAGGATATTAAGAGAATATATTGCATTTAGGTTATCCACTCCATTACTATGGGCTCCTGCAGAACCACCACCAATTATAATACTGTGTTTGTGTGAAATAATGTTTTCAGCAATGTCTTTTATAACTTCAGGACTCACTCCAGTTTCATTGGAAATATTAGATGGCGCAAAACTTGATAATTGACTTGCACCTTGTCCATCTGTGAGTTGTGAAACGACACTAGAATCTACCTTATCGGCATGTTCTGTCATTATTACATAGGCAATACTAAGTGCAATTTTTCCTTCTGTACCAGGAGTGTTGTAAATCCATTTATCTGCATTAGCTCCTGTAAGAGACATTCTTGGTTCTATTTGTATAAATTTTCCGCGATGATCATTTTCTTGTCTAAATTGTCCATAATCTCGACTGTATTTTACAGGTGATAGCCAAGTGCCAAGAAAATCAGCACCGAAGCTAAGTATAAAATCTGAGTTACCTAAGTCGAAATTAGGAATACTGTTTTGGCCAAATACATCTAGCATTGATTGGTTTAGATTAGTATGGTCGACAGCTTCAACGACAGCTACTTTACTATTTAGTGTTTTAGCAAACTTAGTTGTTATCTCACCAATGGTTCCATTTTGTTTATTAGTAACAATAGCAAGAGAATTAGATTCTGACGAAGTTTTAACAGAATTTGATATTTCTGATAATGCTTCCTCCCAAGATATATTAATCCATCTTCTTGAGGCCCCTATTCCAACTCTTTTCATAGGTGTTAAAATTCTATCCGGATTGTATAGACCTTGGAGTCCAGCTTGGTTTTTCCCAGAGGATTTTCCATTGTTAACTGGATGATCAGGGTTGCCTTCAATTTTAATAGCTCTTCCTTGTATAATCCGAACGAGTATACCTTCACCGTTTCCATATGGACCTGATGAGGTTGCATACCAAGCCTCAAGACTTGAGACTTGATCCTCTGGCATATTAAGAGGACTTTGTACTATCAATTCTTGCTCAGGTATTCCGCAGCCATTAAAGACAATAGCTCCTAAAGCTGATGCTCCTGATAGTTTTAAAAATTTCCTTCTGCTTAATTCCATATGTTTTTTACCATACCTGTTTTATTAATAATGACAAGTTGTGCAGTCTGCAGGTGCATTATTAGCCCTATGGCAGTCAACACAATAATCCATTTTCAAAGGTTCGACTTGTTTAACTTTAGTCATATTAGCAACGTCTCCATGACATTGGCTACATTCAAATCCAGCTTTAATATGAGGAGCATGCCAAAATTGAACATGGTCAGGCAGTCTATGTACTCTTGCCCAGTCAATTGGATTTTCATTCTCATATGTTGTTCGTAGTTTTTGTATTTCTGTTTGTGCAGAATTTGTGCTTCCGACAATACCAGCGTGGCAATACATACAAGCTTGGACTGCAGGAATTGTAGCAGCAGCACCTATTTCCACATTTCTATGACAGAATGTGCAATCAAGTCCTAATCCGCCATCTTCTACAGCAGCAGCATGTTTGGTGTGTGGAAATGCAATTGGTTGTTCAGGTCCGGAATAAAGAGGAGTAAGTCCAAACCAAGCAGAAAAGAGAAAATAAATCCCTAATCCAACAGCAACTAACACTAATGTGGTTGCGGCTCCTCCAGCAATGATTATTTTTTTTGTATTACTCATCTAATTTAATATAGTCTTTCGTTTTTTAAATCCATTTTCGGTCATAAAATAATTGTGTAATTATTCCGTTGCTATCCAGGGTCATATAGAAAGTAGCTATAAAAGCCACAAAAAATATTAAAGCTACAAAATATAGTATGGGGCGAAGTTTTGCAGCATTCTCCGGTATGCTTTTAGTGCTTAGTAAAGAAGGAATTAATGCGTGAGCTGTCAAAAAGTTTACAACAAAAAAGAATATTAAAATAAATAGAATCCATATTAGACGGAGAGTTAAAGCTATACCATCCCATATTTCAGTTGTTAAGTAATTTGGATCCGTATACATATTACGATTATAATTCCCTTATAGTTCTAACAATTTGATTTTCAACTATTTAAAACACCAGATGAAATATATCAATAAAACATAACTTTGTGAAGTATTTTGCAAAGTTATATTTGCAAATATAAACCATTTAAGCTATTGCCTGAACAAAAATCTCTTCATAAATCTATTATCTAATAAACTCTTTTTTTCATTTCTGGGCGAAAATATAGAGGATTGACTTGTGTAAAGTTTGTCATTTGAAGAAATTTGAGTGCTTTTTAGAATAGAAACACCAGCTATAGCAGCCGATCCCATTAACATATATTTCATAAAGGATCTACGGGATGTTTTGTTTTCAACTAAACTATTATTCATTAAACTTCTCCAACTTTAGAAAACTTAGCTTTAATATATAGAATATTAAGTTTCTTTAAATAAATCAACATTGTATTGTTAAATTTTACCAAAAATTTCAATTTGGACGTATAAACATATGTTTTAACTGCTGTATGTTTATATTGTTAATAGTTGGTCTTCCATGAGGGCAATGAAAAGGTTCTGTGCAGTTTTCTAGATTGCGTAATAGTAGATTCATTTCATTAATATCAATTGTATCCCCTGCCCTGATAGAGCTATGGCAGGCTATAGATGCAGCAATAGCACTCATACTGGTTAATGAATCATTTATATCTAATTCACTTTCTATAAATGATTCAATGTCCTTAACAAATTCATCGAGTTTAGTTTTGATGATAGTTGCTGGAATACCTTTTAATAAAATAGTCTGATCATCGAGTGGATCAATTGCAATTCCGTTTGAATTTAGTATTTCTAGTTTATGGGTAAGAAATCTGGTTTTCAAATTAGAGGTATCTATTAAATAGGGTTCCATTAATAATTGCATTTCCATTAAATTGGAGCTGATCGACTCGAGGATCTTTTCATAATTTATTTTTTCATGGCATGCATGCTGATCTAATATATACATGCCATTTTCACCTTCTGCAATTATATAGGTGCTATCGATTTGTCCTATTGCTCTAAGTATTGGAAACTTAGTGTTGGGAGACATGTTGTGTTCATTACTTTTATCAAAATTGAAGATTGTTTGTTCTTGAGACTCAATCTGATTAGTATTACTCGTGACAATTGAGAAATTGCTTTTTGTATCTGTTGAAGTAAAGGGATATGAAGTGTTCAAAACGGGATTAAATGTATTAGGAACTGGATGGTTTTGTACAATTGTTTCTCTTATTGATCGTTGAATAAAAGAAAATACTTCGTTTTCACTTAAAAACCTTACTTCATCTTTTCGAGGATGAACATTTATATCAACTTTCGACGGGTTTGTAGATATATCCAGTATGGTAATGGGAAATTTACCCACAGTTAAGAATCCTCTATATGCTTGTTCTATAGCCATTGTAATTAATTTATCTTTTACAATTCTTTTATTTACAGAATATAAGATATTAGATCTGTTAGTTCTGCTGATATGTGGAGGCGAAATATAACCAGTGATTTTAAAATCATTTTCAGTAAAAACTACAGGAATTAATTCACTAGCAAGATTTTGATTGAGAATTTTTGCAATGGTATGAATAAGATCTCCATTACCAATAGTGTTGATTTTTTCTTTTTCATCTATTAACAATTTAAATTTTATTTGTGAGTGAGATACAGAGAAATGATTAATTAATTTTACTATCCTGTTAGATTCAGATTTTTGAGTGTTCATGAATTTTTTTCGTGCAGGTAAATTGTAAAATAAATTATTTACAGTTATCGATGTGCCGTTAGTCATACTTATAAGACTTTCACTAAGAATCGTTGAATTTTCAACTTTAATATTTGAACCGGCATCGCTTTCTGAAGATTTGCTCGATAATTGCATTTTGGATACAGCAGCAATACTAGCTAATGCCTCACCTCTAAATCCCATAGATGTTAAGTGAGATAAATCATCTATAGTATTTATTTTACTAGTAGCATGTCTTTTAATTGCTGTAGGTAAGTCTTCTTTTGATATTCCGTTACCGTTATCTGTTATTTTAATAACATCCATTCCCCCACCAATTATCTCAATTTCAATGATAGTAGATTTGGCATCAATAGAATTTTCTACTAATTCTTTTATAACAGAACTAGGTCTTTCGATTACTTCCCCTGCAGCAATTTTGCTCGCAATCAATGGATCTAAAACTTTAATTTTCATTATTATTTGTATCCACTATTTTTTTCTTAAGGTTTTCTATTAAATTTAACGCTTCTAAAGGCGTCATTGTGTCTATGTTTACATTCCGAATAGCCTTCTCTGTAGAGTTTTCTGGTTGAAATAAATTCATTTGAACATTGGGTATTACTTGATAGTTTTTCTTTGCAGATTTTAAGTTAGAGGTATTAGCTAATGTTTTTAGATATAAATTGGCAGAGTTGATAACTTTTTGCGGCAGACCTGCAAGCTTTGCGACCTGTATTCCATAACTTTGTTCGGATTTACCTTTATTAACTTTATGGAGAAAAACCAAGTTTTCTCCCTCTTCAATAATTTCAACATTATAATTTGTTAATTGTTTAAGTTGTTCAGGGAGATATACTAATTCATGGTAGTGAGTAGCGAATAGTGTTCTACTTCCCAATTCAGAGTTGTCATGAATATGTTGAATTATTGAGTGCGCTATAGCTAATCCATCTTTAGTATCGGTTCCTCTCCCTATTTCATCTAATATTAGTAATGATTTTTGAGTGGCATTTCTTAGAATTAAAGCTGTTTCTGTCATTTCAATCATAAAAGTTGATTGTCCTAAGAAAAGATCATCCTGCAATCCGATTCGAGTAAAAATTCTATCAACTACACCTATGCTCGCTTTTTCAGCAGGTACAAATGACCCGATTTGGGCCATCAATACAATTAGCCCTGTTTGCCTTAAATAAGTGGATTTACCAGCCATATTAGGTCCGGTTAATAACATCATCTTACCAACTTGATCATCAAGTAGTGTGTCATTTGGAATAAACTTACCACTACTCATACTTTTTTCTATGATAGGGTGTCGTCCATTAATAATATTAATATTTTGTGTATCATTTATATCAGGCTTTATATACCCGTTTTCTTGGCTTATATGAGCAAGTGAACAATATACATCTAATTCTGCGATAAGTTGTGCATTAGTAAGTATTATTTCATATGACAAACTTATTTGATTTAGCAGTGCTTTAAATAATGAGTTTTCTAAATGGATCAGATTTTCGCGGGCTTGCAGTATTATTTTTTCATGCTCTTTCAATTCAGTAGTAGTAAATCGTTCACCGTTTGTTAGAGTCTGTTTCCTTTCATAGTAATCAGGAATATTATTAATATTTGAGTTGCTTATTTCGATATAGTAACCAAAAACCCTGTTATACCCAATCTTTAAATTTTTTATACCCGATTTATCTTGTTCTGATTTTTCTAATTTAGAAATATATCTTCTAGCATTTTGAGCAATAGATCGGATATCATCTAATTCAGAATTGAATTCAGATTTAAAAACAGAACCTTCACCCAATTGTCCAGGATCATCATTGATAGATTTTTCTAATAATTCAAACTCATTAGCACAATCATTTATTGTTTCAATCAATTCTGCATCTATATTTTCAAATCCGCTATCATTTCTATAAATAAATTTTATATTAGGAATTTCTTGTAAACTTTGTTTAAGAGCTAAGAGGTCACGTGGATTTGCCGTTTCGTTTTTGACTCGTATTGCCAATCTTTCCAAGTCGGAAATTTTTTTTAAATGAGTCCGTATAGTGTTTCTTGCAAATGGGTTATTAAACATCATTTCTACATAATTTTGTCTGTCTTGAATACCATCAATGGTGATTAATGGTTGGCCAATCCATTTTCGCATTAAACGTGCACCCATAGAGGTTTGTGTTTGATCAAGTGTTGCAAGTAAAGAATGTTGTTCTACGCCATCAATTCCGCCGTTATAAATTTCTAGATTTCGTCTAGTTTGTTTATCTAATTGCATATAAT
>CAYOMB010000052.1:7572-8123 GCA_964404955.1 uncultured Dehalococcoidia bacterium | reverse complement strand
AGAATAAGAATCATTCTCAATAATTGGAGGTAAAATCGTGCGTTTATTTAATTTAATAAAAAAGTTCTCATTAATTTCTATTGCTATATTTATGATAGCTTGTGGAAATGACGATGAAAGCTCAGAAATACAGATTGAAGAAAGCCCAGAAAAGCAGATTAATGTATTAGCTACAACACCTATGCTTGGTGAATATGTTAAGCAGGTTGCTGGAGATAATATTAATGTTGATATTTTGATGCCATATTCGGCAGACCCTCATCATTTTGAACCATCACCACAGGATGTAACAAAAATCGAATCAGCTGACTTGGTATTCTATGTAGGTTTGAAATACGAAACAGCCCCACTATTAAAACTACTTGAAAACTCATCTAATTCAAAACAGGCTTTAATTGAAATCGGTGAAAAAATTAATCCTATAGAGTTTGAAGAAGATGGTCATGACGAACACGAAGGCCATGGTCATGATGAAGATAAAGATGAACATGGTAAAGACGAACACGAAGGCCATGGTCATGATGAAGATAAAGATGAACATGGTAAAGACG
>CAYOMB010000052.1:0-7472 GCA_964404955.1 uncultured Dehalococcoidia bacterium | reverse complement strand
AACACGAAGGCCATGGTCATGATGAAGATAAAGATGGACATGAAGGCCACGATCATGGAGTATATGACCCTCATTTCTGGTTTGACCCTACAAGAGTCGCATTAGCAGTTGATGCCATTAAAGCAGAATTAATAAATATTGACCCAGAAAATAAAGATTCTTACGAAACATCAGCTAATAATTATAAAGAGAAACTGACTGATTTAGATGTGGAAACTAAAAATTTAATAGCTACAATCCCATCAGATCAAAGAATATTTATCACTACTCATGAAGCATTGGGTTATTTAGAAGATAGATATGATTTAGAAGTTAAAGCTACAATAATTCCAAGTATTACAACAGAGGATACAGCAACACCAAAACAACTTGTAGAGGTGATTGAAGAAATCAAAGAACATGAAATTAAAGTTTTATTCATGGAATCAGAAAGCCGAACCAAAGCTGCTGAAGTTATTGCACAAGAAACTGGAATTAGTTTGGTTTCAGGATTATGGGTTGAGACGTTACAAGAAGGTCAATCTTATGTTGATTTTATGAAAAGTAATGTCAATATAATTGTGGAAAATTTAAAAGTTTAACCTAGGTAAAAAGAGGAGTCCTTCTCCTCCACTTCCCTTGAAGGACTCCTCTCTTATACATCAATATACAACAAATTACTGGTAGAATTGAATGGCACTAGGATATGAAATAAATCTGCAATCTATCTAATTCTGCTAGTTAATTGTTGTTTTTCCCAAATTTAGGTTACACTCTGATGAGTAAACTCATTTCTTTATAGATGTATGAGAAAAAATTGTGGGAACAAGTTCCCTAATATAATTTATTATATAAAGTTATGAATATGTTAAAAGAAGCTTGTGATCAAATAATTTCAAATGGATGTTGTGTTACCGTGGGTAATGCAATGATTTTAGACGATGTATCTTTCACGATTAAAGAAGGTAGTTTAGTCGGTGTAGTTGGTCCAAATGGTGGTGGAAAAACAACTTTATTTAACGCTATATTAGGACTCACTCCAATTACTCAAGGTTCCCTGACCATAAATGGTATGAATCCAAATAATGTCAAAGGAATCATAGGATATGTCCCACAGAAAGATCAGTTGAATTGGAATTTCCCAATGACAGCTAGACAAGTTGTACAAATGGGAATTACAAAAAATTCATCCTTCAATCCATTCTCAACAAAAATAAATCGAGATTTAATAGAAGAATGTTTAGAGAAAGTATCATTACTCTCTATGATTAATAATCAGGTTGAGGATATGTCTGGCGGAGAAAGGCAAAGAGTTTTTTTAGCAAGAACTTTAGCTCAAGGTGCAGAAATATTACTCCTAGATGAGGTCTTTAGCGGAGTAGATGTTGGATCACAAGAACAATTAATTGAGGTCTTAAGAAATCTAGCAAATCAAGGAAAGACAATTTTAATGTCTACTCACGATTTGAATACAATTAATGAAAGATTTGACGAAGTATTGTGTCTTAATAGGCATTGCTGTGCTTACGGGGATCCAGTCAAAGTTTTGACCCAAGAGGTATTAGCAGAACTCTATGGATCTCATACTTCTATGTTTAGAAACCATACTTTGAGTAATCATGGGCAGAATTATGGGGATTGAATTTCTATATGAACCATTTACATATGATTTTATGTTGCGATCTTTAATCGTTGCCATTGCCGTTGGATTCATGCTACCGCTTTTAGGTGCATATGTAATAAATAGAAATTTAGGATTTATGGGAGACGCCCTAGCCCATTCAGCTTTTCCAGCTATGATTTTGGGGATATTACTAGGCGTAAATATTTTAGTAGCGGCCATTCCAGGAGTTGTAATTATGGCTCTGTTACTTGGATATATTGTAAATAGATCCAAAATTGGTGAAGACACAGCAATCGGAATACTATTCTCAAGTTTATTTGCATTAGGTTTTATTTTATTATCAATATACGATACTATTCCTTTAAATATTGAAGATGTCTTATTTGGTCAAATTTTGGGTGTATCTAATAATGATGTTTTAATAACTTTCGTTTTGTTATTAATTGTTGTAATTACGTCATTGATATTTTATAAACAATTCTTATTTATATCTTTTGACCCAATTGGCGCTCGAGTATCAGGGTTAAGAGTCAATCTATTGGATAATATCTTTTTGATAGTTTTATCTTTGGCTATAATTGGCGCCTTGCAATCTGTAGGTATCATCTTGGTATTAAGTATGCTCATTACGCCTGCTGCAGCTGCAAAATTAATTATGAAAACTTTTGTTGGTTCTATAATAGCTGGAAGTATTTTCGGGATTACGGCATCAGTAATTGGATTGTATTTATCTTACTATTTGGATTTTCCCTCAGGTCCATCTATGGCCTTAACGGCAGCATCAATATTTGTAATTGTGTGGATTCTGAAACAATCATTTAACTATTCTTCTACTAATTATATTATTCCAAAATAAACCTATATTTTAAAAATATCTCGTTTTCGAATCATTAAGCGTATATTTATTGGTTATTAGCTCGTCATACATTACTGGTCATGTTGATATTTACTAACAATTCGGATTAGAATGCGATGCAATTGGAAAAAATAATATTTATTATCTGGGGAATACATGCAAAAAAAAATAGATCATGAAATTGCTCAATATCATTCCAGAACCATTACTTCAAAATCCTTACAAGATAGGGCATCAAATTACTTGCCGGGTGGTAGTACAAGAGATGCTCAATACTTTGACCCATACCCAATATTTGCAGATCACGGAAAAGGACATTATTTATTTGATGTAGACAATAATAAATATCTGGATTTTGTTATTAACGCTACCAGTTTAATTTTAGGCCACTCTCATCCAGAAATAATTACTAGTCTCCAAAAACAAGTTGAACTAGGAACTGCATTTAGTGCTCCTATAGAAAAATTAATTGATTATTCTGAACTCTTATGTAAAAGAATTCCTTCGATAGATACTCTAAGGTTTACTAATTCTGGTACTGAAGCGACACTTTTGGCAATAAGAGCTGCCCGAGCCTATACAAAAAAATCCAAAATTGCTAAATTTGAAGGTGGTTACCATGGAACTCATGAATCTGTTGTTATTAGTGTAACTCCTCAATTAGAAAATTTGTCAAAAACGGAATACAATCCTGTCCGAGGGTATGAAAGCCAACCAACAAATATATTAGAAGATGTTGTACTGTTACCCTACAACAATCTAGATGTATGTGAGATGATCTTGCGTTCACATAAAGATAATTTATCTTGTGTAATAATAGAACCAATAGTTTCTGCCTTTGGTTACACACCTCTAAATTTAGATTTTCTACAAGGAATTCGCAAAATAACGCAAGACTTGGATATTTTACTCATTTTTGATGAAGTACAAAGTTTAAGAATTTCATCTGGAGGAGCTCAAGAATATTTTGGAGTATTCCCTGATTTGACAGCTATGGGAAAAATTATTGGTGGCGGTATGCCAGTAGGCGCTTTTGGTGGCCGAAGGGATATTATGTCTATATTTGATCAGTCGGAAGGTAAATCTTACATTCCCCATTCGGGAACTTTTAATGGAAACCCTATGACATTAGCCGCAGGGTTTGTAACTATGAATCATTTAACCCCAGAAGTATATGCACAACTAAACAACTTAGGAGAAATATTACGGCAAAAATTACGATCTGTGTTTGCTGAATTTGAAATACCAACAGTCATATCAGGAATTGGTTCATTTTTTGGAATACATTTCCGAGAAAATGAAATTACTGATTATCGTTCGACCTTTGATTCAAACAAATCAATGAGAAGATTACTCTTTTTAAGTCTTATAAATAGCGGAATATTATTACAAAGCCAAGCAGCAGGTTCTTTAAATATATTATCAAGTGAATTAGAAATAGATCTTTTAGTAAATACTACAAGAGATGTTTTAGAAAGAATTAAATATTAGAAAAGTGTGAAACTAATGACCGATTATATAGCTGATATAGTAGTAACTAATGCTAATATCCATACCGTAAACAGCAAACAACCAAAAGCAGAAAGTTTTGCTGTAAAAAACGGGAGATTTGTTGTTGTTGGTAATAATTCAGATACAACAATGCTGATAGGTCAAAATACAAAAGTCTTCGATCTATCAGGAAATACTATTGTTCCTGGTTTTATTGATGCACATATACATGTATTGAGTAGTGGTTCAAGGCATGTAATGGCAGCAGACTGTGATTTACGAAGCATCACGGATGTCCAAGATGCTTTAAAAAGAAGGGCTGATAAAACTGAAAAAGGTGGATGGGTACAAGGGTTTAAATACGATGATACTAAAACAGAAGACAACAGATTTTTAACTTCAAATGATCTTGATAAAGTAAGTACAGAGCTTCCAATTTATGTTGCTCACCGTGCAGGACATGTTTACTATGCAAATAGTAAAGCGCTAGCTCTTGCTGGATATACAGATACATCGCCTGATCCTCATGGAGGTAAATTAGGTCGGGACCCAAATACTGGCAAATTAAATGGAGTAATTTATGAAAGAGCTGCCGAACCAATGAGGAATCTCCTTCCTCAAATAAACTCTAATGATAGAAAAAGAGGTTTAAAATTAATCAATTCTATGCTTAGTGAAGTAGGTCTTACAAGTGTTCATGACGCAATGGTTTCAAATGATGAATTTGTGACCTATCAAGAAGGTCTAAGCAACGATGAATTAAATTTACGAGTTTATATGTTAATGCATAGAGCCCACTTTCCTGATTTGAAAGAAGCAGGTATACGAACAGGATTTGGTAATAATCGGTTAAAAGTTGGTGGTATAAAAATGGTATCAGATGGTGCAATTGCAGCACGAACTGCTTATCTTTCTGAGCCTTATATTGGATCTGATCACGACGATTGTGGAATACAGGCTATGAGTGCTGAAGAAATCAATGAATCTGTAAGAGAAATACATAATGCAGGGTTTCAAGTTTGTATTCACGCAAATGGAGATCTTGCTATAGATATGGTTCTAGATGCATATGAATCTGCATTAAGTGAATTTCCAAGAAAAAATACTAGACATCGAATTGAACATTGTACATTAGTAAACCCAAAAATATTAACCCGAATGAAAAATACAGGCACTATTGCTACACCTTTTTGCACTTATGTCTATTACCACGGTGAAAAAATGCAATACTATGGTGATCAAAGATTAGAATGGATGTTTGCCCAAAAATCTTTTATGGATTATGGAGTAGTATCTACAGGAGCAACAGATTACCCACCAGGCCCATATGAACCATTACTAGGTATACAAAGTTGTGTTACACGAACAGATATAAACGGAACTCTTTGGGGTGCCAGCCAAAAAATACCTGTTGAAGATGCATTAAGAATATATACTCTAAATGGCGCTTATGCTTCTTTTGAAGAAAATATCAAAGGATCAATAGAAGTAGGTAAATTAGCAGATTACGTAGTACTAGAAGAAGATTTATTAAAAGTTGATCCATTTGCTATCAAGGATATAAAAGTTTTACAAACAGTTGTTGGCGGGAAAACAACTTATGAAATATAATTAACAAATATGAGAAACTTTGTAGAAAAATTTTATATTAAAGATATTTCATCCTACATTACAGCTATGTTAGTAGGTGCTATGCTCGGTCTTGCTATTTGTAAGTTTATGGCATAGGTAAATTTATAGCTAATTTATTTATCAATGTTTAGAAAGAGTATAAATTGAAATTAGAGCTTAAAAATCCTGAAAATGCCCCACCACCAGCTGGGAAATATAGCAACCTTGCAGTAGTACCTGAAGGAAGCAAACTGCTTTTTATAGCTGGCCAAATTGGAAACTTAAAAAGTGGAGAGATTCTAAAAGGACTAGAAGCGCAGTATGATCAGGCACTTCGTAACATAAATTCTATTATAGAATCTGAAGGTGGTACTAAAGAAAATTTAGCTAAAATTACGGTCTTTCTTACTGACGAACCAACAGACTGGAATTCAATTGGAAAGGCTAATGAAGAACATTTGAATAAACCAAGACCTGCAATGAGCTGGATATATGTTTCTAAACTATTCAAACCAGAAGTAAAGGTAGAAATTGAAGCAACAGCCGCAGTTTAACATATCTGAAGGATGGCTATTTAGAAAAAACTTTACTTAGCCTTTTAACACCTTCTACTAAATCATTTGGCTCGTATAATGTATAAGTAAGCCTTAAAAAGCTGTCATAATCACTAGTATGAGTAAAAAAATTCCCTGGTCTAAATGAAACCCCAAATTCTTCTGCTTTATCTAAAAAATTTGATGTGTTTAATTTTTCAATAATTTTTATCCAAAAATAATATCCACCCTTGGGAAATATATATTCTATTGAATTATCAAAATACTGTTTGAGAGAATTATCCATTACTGTGGCCCTATGTAAATATTCATTTTGTAATTCATGAATATGAGATTCCAAAAGATTCATTCCAATCAATTCATTTACAATTGTTGAAGTAAAGTGATTCAAGCCTCCCCCGCTAAAGGCTAACGGAGAATCTGTAAAGGTATTGATTAATTGGGGGTTAGAATAAATCCAACCAAGCCTTAATCCTGGAGCTAATATTTTTGAAAAAGACCCCAATGAAATCACCTTTCCTTGTGTATCATAATCCAATAATGATGTCGGAGGAGGTTCATTAAAATAAATAAATTGGTATACTTCATCGGCGACAATATAAAAGTTATACTTATTTGCTAAACTAACTAACCTTTCCCTATTTTGTGAAGGCATAGTTGTTCCTGTTGGATTATGAAAAGTGGGTATTGAATATAAAAATTTTGGCTTTAAACCTGACTTTAATTTATGTTCAAGATCATCTAAATCTAGTCCATTTTCATTACAATTAACACCCATAACATTTAATTTATGACTTTTAAGCATTCCTTCAACGACAAAATATGTTGGATTTTCAACGACAACAGTATCGCCAGCAACAGTAAATAAAGTACAGATAAAATCTATGGCTTGTGAAGCACCGCTTGTAATGAATAATTGATTGGAGAAAACCTTATTGCTGGAATACCCTTTTTGCTGAGACAAAAATCTTGCCAATGTTTCTATAAATGGACCATATCCTTGGGAAGCACCATATTGTAAAGATTCTGCATGATCGTAGTCAAGCATACTAAGTGTAGATTGTTTTATTTTCTCAAGAGGATGTAATCTTGCTGATGGATGCCCCCATCCAAGATCTATAACCCCTTCTTTGATATCTAGTAATAGTTTTGGTAAATCAGATTTCATAATCGACATAATTTATATATTTGGAATACTATATCATTTTTCCAAAAAGTTTTGATAAACAACTAAAGTTCGCCAGATAAACAAAAATATCTATAGAAATATTCTATACCAAGCACAAAAATGCTTGATGTGAGGATTCAATACGTATTATTCTGGCAAAAATAAATACAAATAACCTTATGATTGAAT
>CAYOMB010000051.1:0-8184 GCA_964404955.1 uncultured Dehalococcoidia bacterium | reverse complement strand
ACCGAACGGGCGCCTACTTGGATTAGATGCTGATGATCAAGGAGTTTTGAGAGCATTCGAAAGATTAAAAAGTTACGAAAGAAGAGTTTGCTTGAAAAATTATAACTTTAACAAACTAGAACAAGCTGTTTCTGAAAGTCAGATATCTCCAATATCTGGCATACTTTTCGATTTAGGTATTTCTTCTTGGCAATTAGATTCTGCAGACAAAGGATTTAGTTTTAAAGATCAATCTTTGGATATGCGATTTAATTCTGAGCAAACAACAACCGCTCTTCAATTAGTTAATACCCTGGAATATAAAGACCTATCTACTCTTATATACAGATATGGTGAAGACCCGAATGCAAACCGAATAACTAGAGCTATAATTAAAGCTCGACCAATACTTAACGCCAAACATTTAACTGAAATTATTCAACATGCTGTTCCGCGTAGGGGGAAAAAAACTAATCCAGCAACAAGAACTTTCCAAAGTTTACGAATTGCAGTAAATAATGAAATGGAAAATTTGGAATATACTTTGACTTCTTTGATGTCATTCCTTACAAAAGGTACAAAGATTGTGGTTATTGCTTATCACTCTCTGGAAGACAGAATTGTAAAAAATTTTATGAGAAAAGAATCTATAGATTGTTTATGTCCGACAAGTGTTTTGGTTTGTCAGTGTAATCATTCTAAAAAAATTGAATTAATAAATAAAAGGGTTATTAAACCGAGGGAGGATGAAATAATGATGAATCCTCGTGTAAGAAGTGCTCGATTAAGAGCTTGTACAGTTATATAACACCTAAGTTTTTAGGTTAAATAATGAGGTTGAGGGGGGCTGTTGATGTATATCAGCGCCTCCGGCGCAAAATTTTTAATAACTGAATATTTTGGAGCTAAATTAAATAAAAAAGTTGGTCAAAACCCTCATGTTGATGGTTCTCCTCAATCTAAATATATATAGGGTTCAGCTTAAAATAAGTAATGATTAGGATTGAAATATGAGTATGTTAGATGAAAAAATAGAACAAGATGTAATAAAACGTTTATCGAAAGAATTAGATTTGGGTAAAGTTGCATCAGTAGGTAATGCATATGTTTCTGTTGATGTAGGTACCACTAAAGTGTGCACACTTGTTGCACAAATTTTAGCGACAGGTGAAGTTGAAATTATTGGTGCTGGTAAATCTAAGTCGAAAGGCATGAAAAAAGGACTTGTCGTTGATATTGAGGCCATGACATCTGCTGTACGAGAATCTATAGCAGAAGCTACATTAAACCTAGATATAGATATGCCTGCAGTATGTATAGGTGTTACTGGTAGCCATATAGTAAGTTTAACTACTACTGGAAAGACATCTATTATCGATGGAAAATCAGAAAAAGTTGTCACTGTAAAAGATATGGATGCTGCAGTGGCTGATTCACGACCTAAAGTCGAAAATGGCCAAGAATTATTGCATGTAATTCCTATAAGTTATTCTCTCGATGGTACATCAGGGATAAGAAATCCAAGTGGTCTTAAAGGTACTTCTCTTACAGTAAAAACACATTCTGTTGTAGGAGAGATTACATCTCTTGATAACATCGTTCAATCAGTTGAAAACACAGGTCTGAAGATGGGTGGAATGGTACTTGAACCATTAGCAAGTGCCGAGTCAGTACTCAGTGCTGAAGAAAGAGAGATCGGTACTATACTAGTGGATATTGGTGGTGGTACAAGTGATCTTGCATTCTTTAAAAACGGGAAAATGGTATATACAGCAGTAATTCCTGTTGGAGGTTTTAATTTCACAAATGATATTGCTGTAACCTTGGGAATTCCTTATGAGACTGCAGAAGAACTCAAAATAACTTATGGAAGAACTATGGCTGTTCCGGAAAATAGTGATATTGATTTTAATGAGCAAATTGAGGTTAGTTTTAACGGACAAGTAGAAAAGAAAATAATCACAAAAGGCGATATTTGCCGGTTGCTGAATGATAGGGCTTCTGAGTTATTAAGATTTGTATTGTTGAAAATTAATGAAGCTGGATTGGATGCTATGCCTGCTGGTGGAATAGTATTTACTGGGGGAGGGGCAAATTTAATTGGTTGGGAAGAATTAACTCATGAATATATACCGGGGAATGTTCGTATAGCTGCCCCAAGAGACATATTAGGATTACCTGAAACTTTAAAAAGTCCTACTTATTCAACTAGTGTGGGGATTCTTCTTTGGGGAATTAATCATCCTGTTGAACAAGTGAATTATGGAGGTCACCAACCTCAGAAGAAAAAAACTTTTAGTAAAGGAAGGAAATGGCTGAGCTGGTTAACTCAATTTATTTCACCAAAAATTTAGGAGGTATTTATGTTAGAAAATGAAATGGATTTGAATGCAAATAATAAACGGATTGGCCGCGCAACTGTTAAGGTTATAGGTGTTGGTGGTGGTGGTTCTAATGCGGTTAATAGAATGTATAGAGAAGAATTAGATGGAATAGAATATATATGCGTTAACACAGATGCTCAGCATCTTATGGGTTTAGATGTACCTACAAGGATTTCAATCGGTGAGAAATTAACACGAGGTTTAGGTGTTGGTGGGAGCTCTGACTTAGGAAAAGATTCTGCAGAAGAAAGCCGAGACCAACTTTATGAGTGTTTACGTGGTGCTGATATGGTCTTTGTTGCTGCAGGCATGGGTGGTGGAACAGGGACTGGGGCATGCCCTATAGTTGCCGAAATTGCGAAGGAAACTGGAGCATTAACTATTGCTGTAGTTACTAAACCGTTTGGATTTGAAGGACATAAAAGAAAAAAAGCTGCTGAAGATGGGATTGCACAATTACGAGATAGAGTAGATTCCCTTATTATTATACCTAATGATAGATTGTTACAAATAAGTGATATGGAATTAACTACTGATGATGCTTTTAAAATGGCTGATGATATATTAAGACAGGGTATACAATCAATTGCTGAATTAGTTACTAGGTCTGGAACTATCAACTTGGACTTTGCTGATGTAAAAACAATCATGAGTGGTGCTGGCCCAGCTTGGATGGCTATCGGTAATGCAAGAGGTGAAGATCGCGCTGTTGAAGCTGCTAAAGCAGCTATAAATAGCCCATTACTGGATGTTTCAATAGACGGTGCTAAAGGTGTTTTGTTAAATGTCTCTGGTGGAACTGATCTGACATTGAATGAAGTTCAAAAGGCAGCTGACCTTATAGAAAGTATTGTTGATCCTGATGCAAATATTATTTTTGGTATGTCAAATGATCCTAGATTGGAAGATGAAGTATCGATAACAATAATTGCTACGGGATTTCAAGCTGCAGAAAATATAATTCCAAATAGTGATGACTTATTATCACAATTGGATATTGAAGTATTAGATTCTGAAGATGCATTAGATATACCTCCTTTTATTCGTAGAAATAAAACATTTAATAAACGAGGAATATTCGGTCTTTAAGAATAAACATTAATCAAATTATACTTCCTAAAAGTTTTAGTAATAACAAAACACCACAGATACACTTCTGTGGTGTTTTGGTTTATACGAATAAATTTTTCTATGATAAAATGACCAAAAATATAAATCTTTTGAGAATACAAAATGTTTGAACTAGGTATTTTAACCTGTAGTGATAAAGGATCTTTAGGTCAAAGAGACGATCTTAGTGGTAGATTAATTCAAGAATTTCTTGAAAAACATGATTTTCATTTAAATTCTTATTCCGTAATTCCAGATGATGTAGAGACTATAAAGTCGAATTTGATAAAACTCTCTGATCTAACTGCAATCGACTTAATAATTACTACTGGAGGTACTGGAGTTACTAACAGAGATGTAACCCCGGAAGCTACTAAAGCAATTATTGAAAAAGAGATTTTGGGTATTACAGAAATAATGAGAGTCAAATGTTTTGATTTCAATCCCCTATCTATTATAAGCAGAGCAGTATGTGGTTACAGAAATAAAACACTAATAATCAATTTACCTGGAAATCCTAAAGCAATTGATGAATGTTTAACTGTAATACTTCCTGTGCTTGATCACACCATCAAATTAATACAAAGTGATTCTTTGGAACACTAATCTTTACAGAAGGAAAATTTAATGATCAATTTTGAAGTTTTTTCACTTTTTCCTGATATGTTTGAAACTATTTTTAAAGATGGCATAATCTCTCGGGCCATAAACAAACAATTAGTGAATATAAATCTACATGATTGGCGCGATAAATCTACAGATAATTATAAGACAGTAGATGATTATCAATATGGTGGGGGACCAGGAATGGTTATCAAACCTGAACCATTGTTTGAAAGTGTAGAATCAGTTATTACAAATAAAAATATACCTATCATTCTTTTATCTCCTCAAGGCAAAAAATTCGATCATAATAAAGCAATAGAACTTTCTGATCATGGTCAGATAGCATTAATTTGTGGAAGATATGGAGGATTCGATGAAAGAATTAGAAAGTATTTGGCAACAGAAGAATTAAGTATTGGAGATTACGTTATGAGTGGGGGCGAGTTAGGTGCAATGGTAGTCATTGATACGGTTTCTCGACTCATACCAGGTGTACTTGGAAATGAAGATTCCTATAAACTCGATTCTTTCTACTCCGATTTGATACAATATCCACAATACACTAGACCATTTTCGTATAGAGGTTGGGATGTACCAGAAATTCTTTTATCTGGAAATCATAAAGAAATAAATGATTGGAGAAAAAAACAATCAAAAATAAGGACAGCAAAAAATCGTCCAGATATGATTGATCTATCAAAATTATCTTCTGATGAATTAAAATTATTAGAACAAGATGACGAATAACTAAATCACCCAAGACAATTATGGAGAGCTAATATGGAAACATTTTTTTTAACATTCATTGGTTTATTATTATTTTTAGAATCATGGAAAACATTAGGCTTTTATATTGAGTCTAGATTATTGGCATATATCACACTATTAGGTTCAGTACCATTATTAATAGGGTTGTTTTTATGGGAGATCTTAAAATTAGAAATGATTGGATATTCAATTCTTGGAATTCCTTCCGGTACAGCTATTATGCTTTCATTGGTGCTTTATTTTGCTTTATGGACATTTTATTTTATATCTTCAGCTTTAACACATTTATGGTCATATAATTCTAGACTATTAGGATTTATATCCCTTATTATTGCATTCCATTCTTTAATAATATTTGGCATACCATGGACTTATACCGAACAACAAGTAACTAACGGAGCTGCTATGTTTATGAGTATAACTGGTATTGTTTTAGGTATCATTTCTACTATGAGGTTTTTTCAACTAGCTGTACCATTTAGATACATTACAAAGATGACAGGTTGGTTTTCCCTATTTGGCTCTGTAATTTTATTGTTGGTAGCTCAAGGAGTCATATTAAAATTATTCAATTTTTAAAATAAACTTTTGACAACTTGTTGTTTGGCAATTAAACTGATTCAGTGTTATTTAATCATGAAGTAAATTAGAGGTAATTAAATGGAACCTAATCAATTGGTTCAGGCCCCAAATAAAGAAAATATAGATGATTTTTCTCCAGGTGATACCGTTAAGGTGGATGTCCGCATCATTGAAGGTAGTCGAGAAAGAGTACAATCATTAGAAGGTGTTATAATTGGTGAAAAAGGCTCAGGATTACAACGAACTTTTACCTTACGAAGAACGACAAGAGGATTTGGTGTTGAACTAACTTTTCCAATACACTCTCCTAAACTTGAGAGCTTAAAGGTTTTACGTCGTGGAGATGTTAGGCGTGCAAAACTCTATTACCTGCGAAATCGTTCAGGTAAATCTGCGCGAATTAAGGAAAAAAGACAATATTAAATCTTATATTCCTTTGTGAGATAGATGTTATATGCTGAAGTTGCTGTTGATGCACTAATTTTAGAACCAAAAACTTACACTTATTCTATACCTAAAGATATGGATGTATCAGTAGGACAGATGGTTCAGGTTCCATTGAGAAATCAATTTGTTGATGGGATTATTACAGATATTAAAGATTCAGTAGATTTATCTTATATCAAACCTATATATAAATGTGATGATATAGGTGCTTTATTAAATTCTCATCAAATTTATCTAGCTAGATGGATTAGTGATTATTATTTTACTTCTTTTTATACATGCTTAGTTTTAATGCTTCCACCTGGATTTTCTAATCGATCTCAGCAATTTCTACAAGCACAGGAATCCATTATCAATGATATTCCAAACGATTTACTTAAAGCCTTAGGAAAAAAATTAAAATTCAAAGGAAACATTGATCAGTTAAAAAAAATATTATCTAAAGATTCCGTAAATATTTTAAATAAACTTATCAAATCAAAAGGTATTACTGTTGAATGGGATTGGGTTAACAAAACGACAATGCTTGATGATTTGATAGCCCAGCGCTTAAAAGTGGCTGAGGATGTCGACACAGTAATTGATAAAACTAAATTTGTGCCGAAAGATGTACATAGTGAAAACTTTATCTTAACCGATAATCAACATGAAGCTGTTGAAAAGTTGAGTGAAAAGATTAAATCAAATAAATTTTCTGTTAATTTACTTCATGGCATTACTGGGAGTGGTAAAACAGAAGTGTATCTTCAATGTATAGAAGTATGTTTGTATTTAAATAAAAGAGTCATATTTCTTATACCAGAAATTTCTTTAATTGATCAAGTTGTTCAGGAATTAGAAAAACGATTCCCGGACAAAATAGCTTTTTTTCATAGTTCTATGAAAGTGACTGAACATAGAAATGTTTGGTGGCAGATCAATGCAAATAAATTTGAAGTAGTAGTAGGGCCAAGAAGTGCTTTATTTACTCCAATAGACAATGTTGGATTAATTATCATTGATGAAGAACACGAATGGAATTATAAACAAGAAGAACCGAACCCTAGATATAATGCGCGTTCTGTGGCGATGATAAAGGCAGAGAATTTAAATGCAACAGTCTTGCTAGGTAGTGCAACTCCAGATCTTATAACTTACCATAGAGCTAAAGTAATGGGTTCTATAAACATGTTTGAATTGCCGTATCGTATTTCAGATAAATCTATAAATATCTCTACTTATTCAAGGGAAGACAATTTAGCAGACGTTGAAGTTGTAGATATGAAAGAAGAATTGCAAAATGGTAATACAAGTATATTTAGTACATCATTACTTGATAATATAAATCAGACTGTAAATAGAAATGAACAGGTAATCTTACTTGTTAATCGCAGAGGAACTTCAGTTTCTTTAAGATGCCAGGACTGTTCCGAAATTGTCGCATGCTCCAGTTGTAACGCTGTTTTAACATACCATTCTTCTATAGAAAAATTGATTTGTCATTTATGTAACCGTAAATATAATACTAATTATAAATGTAAAAAATGTGATTCTAGTCAAATTAAAATGTTAGGTTTTGGTACTCAAAGAGTTGTATCTGAAATCAAAGACTATTTCCCTGATTTATTGGTTTCTAGATGGGATAGAGATATTTCACAAGAAAATCGACATGATCCAGAAATTTTACGAGATTTTTCAAAAGGCAATACACAGATATTAGTTGGTACTCAGATGGTTGCCAAAGGCCTAAATATTCCAAACGTAACATTAGTAGGGATAGTTTTAGCAGATATAGGTTTGTTTATACCAGACTTCAGATCAAGTGAAAAAATATTTCAATTAATTTATCAAGTCGTCGGACGTTCTGGTCGTGGTGAAAAACCGGGTAAAGGAATTGTACAAACATATTTTCCTGATAATTATGTTATTGATTTAGCATCAAAGCAAGATTTTTCCAGTTTTTACGAGGTTGAGTCAAAATTTAGACAAGTTCATAATTTGCCTCCATATAGTAGGATAATCAAATTAGTTTATTCTCATTTTGATGCCCAAAGAGCCCAAAAAGAAGCTGAAAGAATGAAGAGAGAACTTATGCAAATAAGAAGTAAATGGGATTATTGGTACATTGATGTTTCTGGCCCTGTTCCATCTTTTTATAATAAATTAAGAGGGAAATATCGTTGGCAAATAATACTCCGAGGCCCAAATCCCCGAGATATTATGAATAGAATAAAAATCCCTGACAATTGGATTATTGATGTTGATCCTTTGTCATTTAATTAGAATATCTTTGCACTTATCAAATAACGAATCTATAATGTATAACTGA
>CAYOMB010000050.1:0-8293 GCA_964404955.1 uncultured Dehalococcoidia bacterium | reverse complement strand
GTACTGAACAAGTGATTAAAGGATTTGAAGAAGGTGTGAAATCTCTTGTTATAGGAGAAACAAAAACTATCCGCTTAGAACCAGAGGATGCCTACGGTGAATGGACGGAAGCTCTATTACTGAAAACTCCTGCAGAGCCGTTACCTCCAGGTATGGGAGTAGGTGCAAAACTACAATTACAAAATGGACAAATTGTAGTAATTTATGAAATAACTGATGAACATATTACCTTAGATGCAAATCATGAACTTGCTGGTGAAGTGTTAATTTTCGAATTAACACTTGTAGATATAAATCCTTAATCATATACGATTCTTTCAGTATCAAATGCATTACGACCCATGTATATAATTACCCAAGCATCATCTTCAACAGGTATTTGTTTATGTATATCATTTGGAACATCAGGCCAATAAACATAATCGCCTGGCTTAATTATAGTATCAAGAGTTTGCGTAACTTTAGTATCATCTGTCTCTTCCACAATCCACTGTGTGTAGTACTGTTCGCGGATATAACCACATAAAGCACCCCAGCTTCCATGATTGTGAATCGCAGTAGGTCCATCAAATTTTGCTAATTGGAGAACTGGGCCATGGGGATCTGCATCTTCGTACAATACATACGATTCAGCTGCATTTGCACCTCTTCCACGATGATTACCAAACCTAAATAAATCTTCAATATTAGAAAGCTTGGATAATTCTTTAGAAATTTTTGATAAAGTTTCTTCATTGATTCCTTCGGTTTTAATAATTTCTTTTGAAAATTCAACAAATTTGTCAATTTGATCATTTTTATCCATGCGATTAACTCCTAATCACTTATAAATACCGGACTTTATGGCAAGCATTTTTGAAATTCCATATAGAGTTTTTATATTGGGAACCTGTATATGTAAAATATCTGCTAGTTCTACAACGGAACCAATAATACTTTCTAATTCAATTGGTCGACCTTGTTCGTAATCTTGCAACATTGATGTTTTGTGATCTCCAACACTATTTGCACCTTCAAGTCTCTGATCAACTGTAACTTGCATTTTTACACCTAAGGTTGTTGCTACAGTTTCTGCTTCCAACATAACATTACGAGCAAATTCTCTTGTAGTTTCATTCTCAGTAATATCTTTTAAACTTCCTCTCGTTATCATACTAATAGGATTCATAGCTATATTCCCCATTAATTTGACCCATATTTCATTTCGTAAATTTGGTCTAACAGGACTTTTAAACCCTGCTTTAATTAATGCTGCAGAAAGAGTTTTACATCTTTCAGAAATACTACCATCAGGTTCTCCTAAAGAGAATCGATCTCCTTCTAGATGAGTTACAACGCCTGGTTCAGAAATAATTGCAGATGGATACACTATACATCCAATTACTCTTTTATTTTCTATATGTGATTCAATAATACCTTTAGGATCTAAAGAGTTGAGTTTTGTATTTTTAAAATCCGAATCTAATCCATAAAAATACCACCAAGGTATACCATTCTGAGCAGTTACTACAGCAGTATTTTCATTACACAACATTGGTATATTCTCTGCTATTGCTTCTAATCCATTGGTTTTAACCGTAATAAAAAGATAATCCACAGGCCCAACATCTTTTGGATCTTCTGACAATGAAGGATAAGCAGTAATAGTTTCTCCAGATTCAACTACTGTTAATCCTGATGTCTGCATTGCTTTTAAATGAGGGCCTCTTGCAATTAATGTTACATCTTCACCACTGAGATGAAGTTTAGCTCCCAATAAAGCCCCTATAGCTCCAGCTCCATATATAGCTATCTTCATATTTTTTCCTTACAGTATTAAGATGATGCTAATTCTTCTGCAACTAAACGACGTTGAATTTTTCCAGTCGCAGTTCGTGGAATCGAATCAACAATATAAATTCTTCGTGGACATTTGAAATTAGCTAATTTTTCACGCACAAAAGAAATAAGTTCTGACTCAGTAACTTCTCCACTTAACACTACTGCAGCCGAAGGTTCCTCTCCATGAACTGTACTAGGTGCACCAAATGCTACCGCCTCAGCAACTTCGGGATGATCCATCAACGCTTCATCTATTTCTCTAGGTGATATTTTTTCACCGCTTCTATTGATTAATTCTTTTAACCTTCCAGTTAGACTTAAATAACCATTATCGTCAATTACACCCTGATCTCCGGTCCTAAACCATCCATTGGTGAAAGCGGTACTATTAGCTTCTGGATTATCTTCATACGCATCAATTACATTTGCACCCTTAATCACTACCTCACCAAGTTCATGGTTCTCAAGTAAGTTTCCTTCTTCATCCATTATTGCAATTTCTATACCGGTTGGTGTCCCAACAGAACCTGGGAATCTATCACTTGGTGGTAATGGATTTGATGACATTTGATGAGATGCTTCAGTCATTCCATAAGCCTCCAAAACTGGTACCTGAAATATAGATTCCAAATCATCCATCAATATTGGAGCCAATGAAGAGCTACAAGATCTAATAAACCTCAATTCCGAATTTATTTGAGCATCCTTACCTTTACTTTGACTTTTTATTCTGTTAACAAATGTCTGGTGCATGGTTGGAACTGCTGTGTACCAAGTGACATTAAAATCACTAATCCATTGATTCATCCTTAATGGATTAAAACCTGAAGGTATCACAACTGTGCCACTTGTGGCCAATGTAGAAAGTAATGAAGCAACTAAACCATGTACATGAAATAACGGCATTACGCACAATGAAACATCACTGTTATTTAAATTATATGTGTCAGCAATATTTGAAATAGATGATAATAAATTACTATGCTTCAATGGAACCCTTTTAGGTCTACTTGTAGTTCCACTTGTGTGTAGAACCAAAGCCACATCTTCAGAAGAAGCATATGTACCAGAAGATGTAGCATCATCAATATCTTTTAAAGATACTTCACCTTCCTCCGTAACAATAACAGTTGCCACAGTCACATCATCATTCAAAAAGTCGAGATTAGAATGATCAAAATCTTCGGGAACAATAACAACTTTAGCATCTGTGTCATCTAAATAAAATTCTAATTCATCGCGTTTATATCCAGGATTTAAAGGTGCAGCTGTACCAATTGACGCTGCGGAAATAAAGCATAGAACAGTTTCTATTGCGTTAGGTAATATCATTGCTACCCGATCACCAGGCGTAACGCCAATATTTTGCAATTGATTATTTATTCTATTAATTTGGTTTAGCACATTAGCATAAGTTAAACTAATTCCTTCAGGAGTTTTTAGAGCAATGTTGTCTTGTTTAGCATTTGCAATGACATCCATTAGAATATTAGAATTATTTAAATTACTCATAATCTCTCCCAAATATTTATTTCATTAGAGAAGCAATTGTACCATGATTTGGAACCTTTGCTTAGTATATGATATACTCAATTTTCACTGTCGTAACTAAAGCTGCAATTATTCTTTGGTATTTAAGTAAATTATGGGATATTTTAACAAATGAAAGTAATAATCGTAGATGGGCATTCAGAAGACCCAGAAGAGATATCTACATGTATTAAAACTAGATGGCCTGAAGCAATAGTCACACTAACTACTGCTCAAGAGGATACAGTTAGGCTTATTAAAAATTCACTGCCAGATCTTGTCATTATTGACTTTGCTCCAAAAGAACAAAATGGTTTTTACTTATGTAAGGAAATTAGATCATTTTCAGAAGTTCCAATTATCATGCTTTCAAACAATTCGGATGATAGGAGTGTTGTAAAAGGACTTGAATGGGGAGCAGATGACTGGATTATTAAGCCATTCAGTTATATACAGTTTTTAGCAAGAATTCAGGCAGTTATAAGAAGAAGCCGTACACTTCCACTAACCCAGACTGATAATCCTTTTGAAACTAAGGATTTAACAGTTGAATTTGATTCAAAAGAAGTCAAAGTCCGAGGGAAACACGCAAAGTTAACTTATATTGAATACAATATTCTCTATCACCTTATTAAAAACCTTGGTCGTCCTTTATCAAGCGAACAACTCTTAGATAAAGTTTGGGGCCAACAATATTTAGATACAAAATATCTTCCTAAAATACATATACAACATCTTAGACAAAAAATTGAACGAGATCCAACAAAACCAAAAATTATAGTCACCGAAAGAGGTCAAGGCTATAAATTGGTCATATCTCGATAGAATAAATAAATTAAAAGGAAAAAAATGACTACTACTAATGAATATCAATTATCAACTAAAATAAAACCTAATAATTATAATTTATCTCTCACACCTGACTTTAATACTATGACCTTTAGTGGCAAAGTAATCATAGAATTATCAATGTTTGAGCCTACCAATCAAATTACCATGAATGCAATTGAATTAGATTTGATAAATTCATATATCACTACAGATTCAGGCCAATTGTCTTCTAACAACTTCAAATATAATGAAGAAAAAGAACAAGTAACAATAAATTTCGATAAAACTATCAATGAATCAAATGCAGTGCTATCTGTTGAGTTTACAGGAATTTTGAATGATAGATTGCATGGTTTTTATCGTAGTTCCTATGAAGACGAAAATGGAAATCAGAAAATTATGGCATGTACGCAATTTGAACCTACTGATGCTAGAAGAGCTTTCCCTTGTTGGGATGAACCAGAAATTAAGAGCACATTTGAAATAGTATTAAATGTACCCGAAGAAATGGAAGCGATTTCAAATATGCCAATAACCAAATCAGAAGTATCTGAAAATAACTACAAGAAAGTATATTTTGATAAAACACCAATTATGTCTACCTACCTTATAGCCTTTATCATTGGTGATCTTGATAAATGTACAACAATAGCTGAAAATAACGTTGAAATTAACATATGGGCAACAAAACATAATGTAATACACGGAGAATTTGCACTTCAAGTTGCTAAAGATTTACTCAAATATTATAACGAATACTTCCAAATTGATTACCCTTTACCCAAACTTGATCATTTAGCAATCCCTGATTTTGCAGCTGGTGCTATGGAAAACTGGGGTGCAATTACCTATAGGGAAGTAGCCTTGCTATTCGATGAAAATAACTCTGCGCCTGCAACAAAGCAAAGAATAGCCGAAATAGTAGCTCACGAAATGGCACATATGTGGTTCGGAGACCTAGTAACAATGAAATGGTGGAATGATTTATGGCTTAATGAAAGTTTTGCATCATGGATGGCCACAAAGGCAATTGATCACTTATTCCCTGAATGGAACATGTGGACTCAATTTATATATACAGATTATAACTCTGGCTTATCTTTGGATGGGCTAGAAAATTCACATCCAATAGTACAATCTGTAAATAACCCTTCTGAAATTAACCAATTATTTGACGCTATAAGCTACAGCAAAGGGGCATCTATAATACGCATGCTTGAGACCTATGTTGGCGAAGAGAAATTTAAAAATGGCCTAAGAAAATATATGCAACTATACAAATATTCTAATGCAGAAGGAAATAATTTATGGGAGTGTATCCAGGAAGAGTCTGGAACAGAAATTATCCCTATGATGGAGAGCTGGACAAAACAAACTGGATATCCTGTTGTAAACGTTACATGGGAAACAAATTCTAAATTGAATCTCGCACAAGAACGATTCCTTTACTCTAATAAAACTAACTTGAACGATACTTGGTTGGTACCAATATCAATAGTTAGTGGGAAAAGTATGGATAAAGTAGAATCCTTTATTCTCAATTCCGAGTCAACTACAATTGATACTCCAACAGATGCCAATAATGGTTTTATGAAAGTTAATTATGATACTGCCGGTTTCTATAGAGTTAATTATCCAAATGAACACTGGAAAAATTTATCTGAACTTATAAATAAACAGTTACTAAAACCAACTGATCGACTATCAGTACAATCTGATGCTTATGCTCTCGCTAAGGCACGTAAAATTAGCGCAACAGTATTTTTAGAATTAATTAAATCCTATAACAATGAAAAGGATTTTGGTGTGTGGAGTGACTTAACTACAAACATGAGATCTATAGATTTACTACTAAGAAAAACTGAATTGGGGAAAATATATAGAAACATGTGCGTCGAAACGCTCAAACCTATTGGAGAAAAACTAGGATGGGAAGTAAGCCCAAATGAAGGTCATTTAGAATCCTTGTTACGAACTACAATTTTATCTTCTCTTGGAAGTTTTGGGGATAAAGATACAATTAACAAATCAATAGAATTATTAGAACAATTTTTCTCTGATAAAATATCATTAGCACCTGAATTGCGATCAATTGTATATAATTTATCTGCGCAAACAGGAGATAAGAAAATATATAACCTGTTACTTGACCGAGCTCGTAAAGAACAATTACAAGAGGAAAAACTACGTTTATATGCTTCTTTATGCAGAGTTGAAAATGACGAGTTATTCAATCAAACATTGCAACTAAGTATAAGTGATGAAATTAGAACCCAAGATACTGTTTCCTTGTTATCACTTATGTCTATTAATAGAAATAATGGTGCAGAAACAACTTGGGATTTCATTCAATCAAATTGGAATCTCTTAGACGAAAGATATGGGTCTGGGGGATTTGCAATGATGCGACTAGTAGGAATTACAGGAAATTTACTTACACAATCAGATTACAATAATGTTCAAGAGTTTTTTAATCTGCATCCTATTGAATCCGCATATAGGACTCTACAACAATCATTGGAAAGAATAGATGCAAATATTGCTTGGCTTGAACACCATATTGATGAAATTGAGTCGTTATTACAATCTAGATAAAATTGAAACCAACTCATCACCAAGTTGCTGTGTAGTAGCAGTTCCTCCTAAATCAGGAGTTAATACTTTTTTTTCTTCAACAAGTTGATGTACAGATTGAATTATTTTTCTATCTAATGCTGATTCACCTAAATGCCTAAGCATCATACCTGCAGATAAAACCGCTGCTATTGGGTTTGATATATTTTTGCCCACTATATCAGGAGCACTTCCATGTACAGGCTCAAACAAAGAAGGAAAGGTTTTTTCTGGGTTAATATTAGCACTAGGTGCTAAACCCATACTACCTGTAATTACAGCAGCAATATCAGATAAAATGTCACCAAACAAATTGCTACCAACAATTACGTCAAACTCTGATGGCCTGCGTATTAAATCCATACAAGCTGCATCAACCAATAATGATTCTGTTTGAACATTTGGATATTCCAATGAAACTTCTTGAAATACTTTATCCCAAAAAACCATTCCATATCTTTGAGCATTAGATTTAGTAACAGAAGTTAGTTTGGGTGTATCAGACCTTGAAATTGAAACTTCAAAAGCATATCGAATTATTCGCTCAGTTCCTTTTCGAGTAAAAATAGCAGTCTGAATTGCTACTTCATCTTCAGTATCAGGTTTGAAATTTCCACCCACAGATGCATATTCACCTTCGGTGTTTTCTCTTACTACAACCAAATCTACACTTGGATTAGAAAGTGGGGAAACAACCCCTGGAAACAAAGTATTAGGTCTAAGGCAAACATATTGATCCAAACCTTTTCTCATAGGAATTAATAAACCATTCAAAGTTATATGATCTGGAATTTCAGGATCCCCTACTGCTCCAAAATATATAGCATCAAAATTTTTTAGAGTTTCTAAACCATCATCAGGCATCATTAATCCATTTGCACGATAAAAGTCAGAACCCCAATCAAAATATTCAAAGTGAAAGGTTATTTCCTCTTGTTCTTCTAATAATTTGAGAACTTTGATTCCTTCATCAATAACCTCAGAACCTATACCGTCTCCCGGTATGACTGCTATGGAATAAGTATTCATACTATAAATCTATTTTATACTTGATAAATAAAAAGTGTTTGCTTCTCCAGTAGGTAGTTGAATCTCAATCTCTGAACCTGCTGGCATACCATATATCGCTCTACCAATGGGTGATTGAATAGATAACTTTCCCTCTTTCGGGTTAGATTCACTGGATTCAACGAGCATATATGAATTTTGTTTATTAGTAGTCCTGTTTTTTAAAACGATAGTAGATCCAACAAATGCAGCTGATTTTCCTCTTCTTTTGATACTTTTTGAATCCATCACTCGCGATTTTTTTAACGTTTCTTCTATTTCACGAATTCTACCTTCATTTTTTCCTTGGGATTCTCTAGCGGCATCCAAAGGAGCATTTTCACTGAAGTCACCTGTAGCAGCAGCTTTTCGAATATCTTCTGCTATATCTTCTCGCCTCAGTCTTAAATCTCCAACTTCTTCTTCTAATTTATTCCAACCTTCTTGGGTT
>CAYOMB010000049.1:6005-8372 GCA_964404955.1 uncultured Dehalococcoidia bacterium | reverse complement strand
GAATACAAATTAACAATTGATAACGAAACAATTAACCAATCTATAATTCATGAAATAAATCCTCAAAAAGCTATGGCAGCTGCAGATGTGATTTACACTGATGCATGGACAAGTATGGGGCAAGAATCAGAATCAGAAATCCGAAAAAATGCTTTTAAGAATTATCAAATAACTGAAAAGGATTTAGATTCTGCCAAAGATAATGCAATATTAATGCATCCACTACCTGCTCATCATGGTGAGGAAATTTCTCAAAATCTTTTATATCACAAAAAATCAGTAGTTTTTGATCAAGCAGAAAACAGACTTCATGCTCAAAGAGCAGCAATGGAATATTTATTTAAATAATAGAGATTAATATTATGAACACTCCAATTGTAGCTATAGTGGGAAGGCCTAATGTAGGAAAATCAACACTCTTCAATCGTCTAGCAGGCAAGAAAGTTGCTGTTATAGCAGAAGAATCTGGAACCACAAGAGATCGTATAACTACACCAGTAACTATTGAAAATAAACGATTCTTATTAACTGATACTGGGGGTATTGGTATTTCTGCTAGCTCTGATGTTTTACAATCAGAAATCCAGTCTCAAGCTGAATTTGCAATAGATATAGCTTCAGTGATTCTATTTGTCACTGATGTAAATGAAGGTCCTACACCAATTGATCAAGATTTAACTAATGTGCTAAGAAAAACTGAAACACCGATAATATTAATCACTAATAAAGCTGATACACCAAAATCAGAATTATTATCAAACGATTTTTATTCACTTGGTATAGGTTCCCCTATATCCATAAGTGCATATCACAACCACGGAATTAGCGATCTAAAACAATCAATCGCAGAATTAGTTCCACAAAATGAAACAAACAACGAATTTGATCAATCATCAATATCGCTTTCAATTATCGGTCGCCCCAATGTTGGAAAATCAACATTGGTAAACACAATAACCCAAGAATCTCGGTCTATTGTTTCTCCAATTCCTGGCACAACGCGTGATGCAATAGACACTTTATTTGAATATAAAAATACATCCATAAACCTTATTGATACTGCTGGTATTAGAAGAAGGGGTAAAGTCGAGCCTGGAATAGAACAATTTTCAGTTATAAGATCTGAACAAGCAATAGAAAGATCAAATATAGTTTGTATTCTTCTTGATGCAGAAGAACCAATTACTGCTCAAGATACTCATGTTGCTGGCCTTGCAATCGAATCATTTAAAGGGGTTATTATTGCAGTAAATAAATCTGAGTTACTTTCTAATGAAGAGAAAGAAGAACTATCATATGCTGTAAATACTCATTTTGGTTTTGCACCATATGCACCTATCTTTTTCATATCTGCCAAAGAAAATACAGGTATCGATGATATTTTAGACACTGTTTTAATAATTCATGAGGAAAGAATGAGAAGAATAGAACAATCAACCTTATCGAATTTAATATGGGATATTGTTGGTTCTCATCAAATACCACATAAAGGTAAACGATCTTTAGTCATTCGAAATGTCATTCAGGATAATATTAATCCACCAACTTTCAAATTTAAGGTGAATGATACTAATCTCATACATTTTTCCTACAAACGATATATCGAAAACCAAATGCGAAAAGAGTTGGATTTTCAATGGACTCACCTTAATTTAATATTTTACTAAGGTTACATAATGAATCAACAAATGCTATTACTAATAGTACCCATTACTTATCTTATAGGCAGCATTCCAGTAGGTTTAATAATAGGAAAAGTGAAATCCGGAATAGACATACGAAAACATGGAAGCCAATCTACCGGAGCTACGAATGCATTAAGGATACTAGGTACAAAATCAGCAATACTTGTCCTTGTTCTAGATTTTCTCAAAGGGGCTATCCCAATTTTTTGCATAATGCTCATAAATGAAATTAATTCAAACAATGCAATCCTTATTGCTATATGTGGAATCGCAATTATTTTTGGACATAATTGGCCTATTTTTGCTGGTTTCAAAGGAGGAAAAGGTGTTGCATCAGCTGTAGGAATAGCAGCGGTGTTAAATCCTCTTTCAGCGCTGGCGGCAATTTTAACATTTCTACCTATTTTGTTTACCACAAAATATGTATCGCTGGGATCTATATTTGGAGCAATAGTTGCAATGATAATTCTTATTGTACAATCTATTTCAGAGATAAATGACTATAGTTATATTTACGCATTAGTTGTTGGCCCATTATTAGTCATTAAACATCATGAAAATATTCGAAGGTTAATAAACGGTAATGAAAGAAAATTTGGAGAAAAAGTGTGACAGATCCACAAAATAAGGTAACTGTTATTGGTACAACAAGTTGGGGAATAACACTAGCTTGCTTAATTGC
>CAYOMB010000049.1:4053-5905 GCA_964404955.1 uncultured Dehalococcoidia bacterium | reverse complement strand
TTTTCTGAATTAATGGATAGAGAACTCACTGCTGAATAATTTATGGAAGATCAATTTATAATACTAACTATATTCTTTGGTTCACTTCTTATAGGGTTTTCAGGTGCAGCTTCTCCTGGTCCATTACTCGCCCTGAGTATAAAAGAAACTTTACACAATGGTTGGAAAGCTGGTCCACTTATTGCTATAGGGCATTCCATACTAGAGTTATTTGTTGTCATTGGTATATCGATAGGTATCAATCAAGTATTTGACTCCAATTTTATAGCTAAAACTATAAGTTTATTTGGAGGCATAATGCTCATCATATTAGGGATTCAAACAATAATTTCGAATAAAGAAGTAGATTTAAACGATACGAACGAAACATCAAACCTAAATTCTAAAACCTTACTTCTTCAAGGTGCCCTAGTAAGTCTGAGTAATCCTTATTGGTTTATCTGGTGGGTAACTATTGGTGCTACATTGATTATTAATGCGTCTGATCAAGGTGTTTTAGGAATTGCTAGTATGTATATTGGACATATACTTGCAGATATAGTTTGGTATACTGCCGTATCTCTAATTTTAGTATCTGGGTTCAAATTTTTATCGAATAAAATTTATCACTATCTTTTGTTATTCTGTGGAATATTTCTTTGCCTAATGGGAATATATTTTATATATTCATTCTTTACTATTTAAGAGTAAGAAAATACTCCTAAAGACCAATCACCTGAAGTAATAGAAGTATTCGTTACAAACCCCGATTGTGCAAATGTATTTTCTACTTCAGAAAAAAGTTCTGATAAAATTCCTGATGTAATTACCAATCCATTTGGTTTTAAATACCTACTTATCGAAGGAACCAATCCAATAATTACCTGAGCCGTAATATTAGCAACAATAACATCATATTTATTTCTAGTATCAATATCTTCTAAAACTCCAGTATTCATAGTAATGCTTTCTGATACCCCATTCATTTTAATGTTATTTAATGAGGAATCCGTTGCATTCTCATCTATATCTATACCAGTAGAAGATAATGCGCCTAACTTAACAGCTGCTATCGAAAGAATACCAGAACCCGAACCTATATCAAGTACATCCTTCTCTAATAAATTATGTCTAGATAGTTCTTCTAGACACATTCTAGTTGTCGGATGATGACCAGTTCCAAATGCCATACCAGGATCTAAATTAATCACAATACGATTATCTTCATCTGATAATTCTTGCCATATTGGTTTAATCACAAGTTTGTCTAGTATAGGTAGTATCGAAAAATGAGTTTTCCATATCTTTTCCCAATAATCCTTATTAACAAGTTTTTCTTCAATAATTGAAGTCTCGTGGATTATACTAAGGACTTTTATACCAACATCTAACATTTCACGTATATTTTGAGACTTAGAATCGACAGAAATATACGTATACACTCTTACCAAATCAGATACATCAAAGATTTCTGAAAGACGCTCTCCCTTATCATATAAGGCAACAGCAAATGGTAATGAATATTTTCGTAGAAGTTCAGTAAGAGGTTCTATCAGTTCATCTTTGGTCTGAATTGTTAATTCTATCCATTCTTTTTGAGAGGATGTCACATTCAGCCTTCTTTTGAATCAAGAGGTATGTCTAGATGCTCTGCAAGTTGTTTGAATAGTTCTTTTGCATCTTTATTTAGCTTTTTAGGTGTACTTACAACTATTTCAACAAGTAAATCTCCCCGTCCTTTTCTATTTAACATAGGAACACCTTCACCTCTAATACGAAACAAGCTACCTGTTTGAACACCTGGATCAATTTTTAAATCTATAGTTTTTTCTAATGTAGGAATATTAACTTTTGTACCAAGTGCAGCTTCTGG
>CAYOMB010000049.1:2019-3953 GCA_964404955.1 uncultured Dehalococcoidia bacterium | reverse complement strand
TATTAGTGCCAGGTTCCATTTTTTTTCCTGCGCATTGTTGGCAAAATTCACGACGATCAAGTTTGACTGGAATATCTGCACCTAATGCAGCATCTTCAAAGGAAATATTTTTGGTGAGTTCAAGATCATCGCCACGACGTTTTCTCGAACGTTGACGACTCCCAAAACCACCAAAAAAAGTATCAAAAATATCGCCAAAGCCACCAATATCACCAAATCCACTAAAACCAGATTGTCCAGAACCATTACTCTCTAATCCTGCATGGCCGTACTGATCATATACTGAACGTTTATCAGAGTCAGAAAGAACTTGGTAAGCTTCATTAATTTCTTTAAACTTATCAGCTGCATCCGGATTTTTGTTACGATCTGGATGATATTCTAACGCTAATTTTCTAAATGCCTTTTTTATATCTTCTTCTGATGCACTACGAGAGACATCAAGAAGTTCATAGTAATCTTTCTTTTTAACCATAGTTTATCTTATCTGAATTAATTGGATGATAGTGATTATAATATATTTTTCAAAAAGACCCAAATAAAAAGAGGGAACCAATTAGGTTCCCTCTTAATATTTTCACTTATATGTTTGTCAATTAAGGAACAAGTGTACCAGCTGCATCGGCATATACCCAGTATCCTGCACCAACAGTAACAGTAGCAAAGGTGTTAGGAGTAATCTTACTCCATACATCTGTTACAGGACTGTAGCTGTAAGCAGTTACCCAGCTGATGCTACCGAAGTATGTATCAGCAGTTAGGGAATTACCAATTGAAGCATTGGTGTTTGTGATATTAATCACTGGAAGTAGGTTCCAACCTTCTTCAACTGCAACAGTTGGAGGGGTGTCACCAGCGTCCTGTGTTACAACAGCAGTCTTAATTGGAGTAAAGTCGGTTGTTGTTACCCAGTATGCTCTACCAGATTCAATTGTGGTTAATGCACCAGAGAGTGAATCACCACTTCTTGTAGCTGTAATCCAAGCACCATTATCGTAGGTACTTACAGCGGAAACAGCACTTGATGTAATCACTGTGTTGATTGCTGTATCAGCAGGATCAACAGGCATTGAAACTAAGTTACTACCTGGATTCAATGGTATTGAAGTATCAGATATAGCTTTGATTGTCAAAACTGCATCTATGTTCTTATCTTCGTTACCAGCAGCATCAGCATATGTAATGTTGACTTTGTATTCAGAACCAACAGTTAATCCTTCAGCTTTGTAAATCCATTTCTTACCATCACTTGCTAAACTACCAGCGGCAAGTACGTCAGCAGGAGTAGTTGCTGACTTCAAGTCGAATGTAGCAGCAGTAACTGTGACAGCTTCATCAAATGTAGCTGTAATGTATGGTGCAGCGTTAGTTACATTAGCGCCTGGAGATGTATCATTTAATGAAACGTTTCCAGATGTGTATGTAGCATCATTCATAGTAGTGTCTGATGTAAATACAATGTTCTTTGTGCTTGTGAACTTACAGTCGGAACTGTAGCTAGCATGAGCAGCATTACATTGATCAGCAGATAGTGTAGCAGCACCCATGGTGTTGTTACCTGTGGTTCCAGAGTTACCATTCATATCATTACCAGTCACGACAACACCAACTTTACCTTCGTAAGTTGCTCCTGCGGTATATTTACCAGTCCAAGAAGTACTAGTAGCTACCTGTGAGGATAGATTTGAGTTAGTTACTGGAACACTTGAGGATGCGCCACCCTTTAATGCACCAACATTAATTATTGGAGCACCAGAGATTGGTTCATCAGATGAAACCGTTACTACAATGTTTTTCTTAGTAAGAGTTGCGTCCAAAGTCACTGTGAATGTTGGAGCAATCTTGTCAGCTGCTGTAACTTGACCAGTATTTGTTGTATTACCAGCTAAGTCACTTACAGCTCCAGCAGCACCCATTTTAACAACAGGTTTTTT
>CAYOMB010000049.1:0-1919 GCA_964404955.1 uncultured Dehalococcoidia bacterium | reverse complement strand
GTTGCTGGTGTGCTATCAATAGTAAATTGATGCCAGTCAGCAGTGTCATTAGGACCAACAGCAGCATCTTCACCAGTAGCTGAAGGAGTTGCATCACTATAGGTTAAGTTACCAGCCATGTCAGTAGCTTCTACATAGAAGTTATGAGGGAGGTTAACACCTAAGGTTGCTGTATAAGTCCAGGTTACTGTGTTATCACCGTCAGCACCTGTTACAACAGTTGCTTGATCTACTTCAGTACCACCAGCAATGGCTGCGTTACCGTCAGTATCAATGTTGATCATAACAGTTGAAACGTCAATACCAGATCCTCCAGTATCAGTTACTGTACCGGAAATTGTTGGTTGTGTTGACTGAGTAGCTGTAGTTGTTACAGGCAATATAGCACTAAATGTAGCACCAGTTGTCTCAACACTAGCTGTGTCAGTTACTTTTACTGCAGTAGAACCACTCGTAGGAGTAGCATCACTGTATTCAGCAGTAATTGTATTTAAGTTTAATGCTTTCAAACCATTGTCATTACAAGTGTTTGAAGCAGCAGTTGTGCTCGAAGTACAAGCTGAAACGTTATCAACAGTCATGTTGATATCGATTGCTTCGTTAATAGCACCAGTTGGTGTGATTTTGAATTTAGGGAAACCAATACCATCATTGTCTGTTAGTACAATTGTACCAGCAACATAGTTGTTAGCATCTGTACAGTTGTCATCAGTGGCTGCCTGTTTTCGTATACACCAGAGGTTTGATGCAGAACCAGCAGCAGGACCAGCAGGTTGTGCTAATAACTGTGTTTCGTCGATAAATATCATATTAGCGACGTCACCTGTTAATTCAGCAGACTGTGCACCAGCAGCTAGGTTACCAGAAGCAACGTTACTCATAACGGTCTTCAAAGTACCATAGTCAGTTGCTGTAGCGTCTGGAGTAATATCAACTATAGCTGTGAAGATACCAGTATCTTTACCAGTCTCTTTCAACCAAATTGTATTACCATTTGGCTCTTGTGTACTCTTTAATGTTGTCTTTACATAGTCAACAGCACTGTAGTTATAAAATATGTCGATAGTCCAGTCAACGGCGTCAGCATCATTAGAGGAACCAGTACTTGTAGTATTAATAAATCTCACAACACCAGTTACGGCATCAACAACAGTTACGGACACTAATAAGTCAGCATCGCCACCATCACTGTCGATTTTGTTCTTGCTAGCATGTGCTGCACAGTTTGCTGCAGTTGTAGCTTTATCATTCAAACAAAATATAGGAGTACCCACAATTGGAGTTTGTGCTAGTGTCTTTTGTACAGTTGCACCAGCTGCCATATTCCTTAGGGTCACATCATCATTGATAATAACCGCTGTGGTTACGTTAGCATCAGCGTCTGTAACTTTGACGAGAACGTCATTAGCTGCAGTTGTTGCATTTGAGTACCAGGTCTTATCAACTGTGATAGTACCAGTTACTGCACCTGATGGTGCTGCAAACGCACTGATGCTAGATAGCATAGCCACTAACAAAGCAGTGGTTACACCAAATAGGCTTAAATATCTAAAGTTCTTTTTCACTTGCTACCCCCTTAAAAGAAATACATTTACGGTATTAAGTTTTAAATTCGGTGGGAAATCCACCTTGGTCACGTAGGTAAATCCAACGTCCCCACAGGAACTAATATTATAAATAAAAAAAATATAGTCGAGTACATAATATACTCTCTTATATAAAAGGTCAAACCCACATGAATCAGTTCTTCGACCTAAAACATGCGAAGACCCGAATACAGTTTAGTAATACCCTCATATTACCAAACTAATCGCGTCGTCGGTCAAATCCTCTGTTAATTGCTATGCAACTAACGTTACAGAAATATACATAATCTTAATGTAAGTGTCAAGTACTTTGTGTATACAAATTATAAACAA
>CAYOMB010000048.1:0-8547 GCA_964404955.1 uncultured Dehalococcoidia bacterium | reverse complement strand
TTAATAGTGGGTTATCTTTGATTATAGTATTTATTCCAACGATGATTACATCACTTGCAGCTCGAATTGCATGTGCTTTATTTCTTGAAAGTTCATTTGTTATCCATTTTGATTCACCTGATGAAGTTGCAATTTTGCCATCTAAACTTGCAGCAAATTTTGCAGATATAAAAGGTTTTTGTTGCTTGTGGCTGTGTATATAGGCTTCATAAAATGTTTTTATTAAACTTGTATTTTTGCTCTTTTCAACAGTTATATTGGCATCACGTAGTTTTCTAAGACCTCTGCCAGAAACTTTTGGATTGGGATCTTCGATGCCATATACTACTCTAGTGATTCCTGATGAGATGATTTTCTCAACACAAGGGGGTGTTTTTCCCGTATGTGAGCAAGGTTCTAATGTGACATAAAGAGTTGCATTATTACTAGATTCACTTAGATTTTCTAATGCCATAATTTCAGCATGGTTTTCTCCTGGTTGTTGGGTGAAACCTGATCCAATTACTACATTATTTTTGACAATGAGAGCTCCTACTGCTGGGTTAGGGAAACATAACCCAACTGCTAGTTTGGCCTGATCTAAAGCTAAATTTAAAAAATTCATAATTTATTTTGAAGGGAAATCTTTATGTAATTTACTTGCAGTAGGTAGCTTTTGGCCTTGGTATTTACTACCTAATTCAGTAGAACCATAGAGTCTTGTTGCTGGTGTAGTTAATTGAAGAAATGATAATTGACCAATTTTCATTTTGTAATAAAGAGTTATAGGTAAATTAGATACATTGCTTAATTCCAAAGTTAAATTACCCTTCCATCCTGGGTCAACATAACCTGCAGTTGAATGGATTAGTAGTCCTATTCTACCTAAAGAACTTTTACCTTCTAACCTAGCTACTAGATCTGCTGGTATTTCAATATTTTCCAGAGTGCTTCCAAGAATGAATTCCCCTGGGTGTAAAATAAAAGGAGTTTCGTCATCAATGGTTTCTAAATCCATCAATCCTTCTAAATCTTCTCTAATATCAATATAAGGTCGTCTTGAATTACGAAAAACTAACACTTTATTATCTAAATGTACATCAACGGACGCAGGTTGTATGTCATTAGGATCCAAGGGATCTATAACGATATTTCCTTTTTCAATTTGTTCTTTAATTGTCACATCACTTAGTACCATTTTTATCCTCTTTGAATATTAATTACGTGTTATCAAATATTATACATATTTTCTCATTCAAATACTTTCAAGAAGTTATTTTTAATTATCATTGATATCAAAATGCATTTGAACTTGTACTGATACTGAGATATCTCCAGACATAATTGGAGTTTCAATAAATGATTCTGCTCTTGCCATAGCCATCATAGGCATATCTGATACTGATTCAAATGCACTTGGTGAAGAAATTTCATTTATATATTTTGGATTACCTAATTTAATATTAGCGGTGCTGGCTATTTCTTGAGCTTTTTCCATAGCATTTTTTACAGCAATTTCTCTTGCAGATTTTATAATGGTAGTTTTATCTTCTAGGTCAAATGTAATTGATTCGAAATCAATTAATTCGTCACTATTCATGATAATCACATCAATTATTTCGCCAACCTTATCTAACTCATATATTTTTACATTAACTGAATTGGTAGTTTTAAACCCTATAAGTTCCATTTTTCTTTTTTTATCATTCCATTCTTTTTCGGGTCCAATTCTAAAATAATTGGTCGTTATATTTTCTTTAGATATATCTTTAGCTATTAATTCATCAAGTATATTTTGTAATGTTTTTGCAGCGGTATTTCTTGAATCTGAAGCAGAATCTTTAATCGAAACTATACTGAAATTTATTATGACAATATCTGGATTTGCATCAGCCATACCTTTTCCTATGACATTAATTCCTGTAGCAACTTGTTGGTTATTTAATAAACTTACATCTCTGAGGGCTCTATTTTGTAACGTAGACTCTGTTGCAGGTAATGGTACAGAAATAGATTCTGAATCAGATTCTCCTGTTCCAAATCCGACACTGTTGTTGCAAGATACACTTATTAAACCAACACTAATAAGTAAAAATATAAAAAATTTCTTCAACATAATAATCCTTATGATATTATTTTTTTTGCTTTATCATACCTAGAAGTACTATAATGTACAATCTTCATGATCTAGAAATAATAAGGATGTGAATTCAATGTCGATAGGATTTATAGGTGGCGGAATTATGGCGGAAGCTATAATTCGAGGAGTACTAAATCAAAAAATTATTCCAGCTTCAGATTTTCTTATTTCTGAGTTGGTAGAATCTCGTAGGAAATTTTTGAAAGACAACTATAAAATTAATGTTACTAGTAATAATATTGAATTAGTTGAAAATTCAGATGTAATAATTTTATGTGTAAAGCCACAAAATTTACTTAACGTAGCTGAAGAATTAAAAGGGGCATTAAGAGCAGACCAACTATTAATTTCTATTCTAGCAGGTATATCTATTGATAAATTAATAGATCAATTTGGGCATAATAAAGTCATACGTGTTATGCCTAATACACCAGCCCAAATTGGTGAAGGTTCTAGTGTATGGCTTTCTGCAAATGAAGTTAGCGTAGAGGATAAACTCTTCGCTAAAAAGATTCTTTCCTCTTTAGGTTTAGAGATCGAAGTACTGGATGAAAAACTAATCGACATTGGTACTGCCTTGAGCGGAAGTGGGCCAGCATATGTAGCTTTATTTATAGAAAGTTTAATTGATGCTGCTGTTGCTCTAGGTATGACAAGAGATATGGCTGAAAAACTTTCTTTACAAACTGTTTTTGGCACTTCAAAGTTGATGGCAGATCAAAATATTTCTGCAGTAGAATTAAAGACAATGGTTACCTCTCCAGGAGGTACTACAGCTGAAGCATTAATGACACTTGAAAAACAACAATTTAGAACTGCTTTGATGGAGGCAGTATACAGTGCTTACAAAAAATCTATATCATTGAGAGGTGAGTCTTGAGAGCATTAGCTGAATTAGTAAATCTATTAAGCGTGGTACTCTATATGGCTATTTTCGCTCGTGTTATTTTGTCATGGCTTTCTCCCTCAATTCAAAATAGTACTCTTGCCTTAATTATATATTTAGTTACAGAGCCTATATTAAGACCAATTAGAAGGATTGCTGCACCAATTGGGGGCACATTAGATATTAGTCCAATTATTGCATTATTACTAATTCAATTTATTGAAAGAATAATAATACGACTTCTTTTTACTTTAAGTTAGGATAACGAATCAAGGAGGACATGGTGGAAATTTCGTGTTTAAAATCAGAAGTTGGCCTCGTAAATACTGAAGCGTTGATAGTAAATATATTTGAAGATGTGAAAGTACCAGGCGGGGCTACTGGCGCAATTGATACCCTTATAGGTGGAAAAATCTCAAAATTAATAAGTTCCGAAGAAATAACTGGAAAAAAAAATGAAATTACTATTATTCATACTTTTGGCGAATTCGAATTTGAAAGAGTAATTATTTGTGGATTAGGAAAACAGGAAAAATTTAACTATGATTCTATTCGTCAAATTATGGCAATTACCATGAGGCAATTACGAAAGATCAAAGTTAAAAATGTTGCTACAATTTGTCATGGTGCAGGTATTGGAGAATTAGATCCAAAATTATGTGCTACAGCAATCACTGAAGGTGCGCTTTTAGGTACTTACCAGTTTTCTAAATATAAAAACACCTTAACAAGTGAAACTATTGAAAGTTTAAAAATAATAGAAATTGATGATGAGAAAATAGAAAGTATTAATGATGGTATTAATGAGGGTGTAATACTGTCAGAGTCTACTATTATTGCTAGAGATTTAGGAAATGAACCCGGTAATATTCTTCCTCCAAGAGAACTTGCAGACAGAACTAAGACATTTTCAAATTTAATTGGATTAAATTGTATTATCCTCGATAAATCTGAAATACAAAAATTAAGTATGGGTGGAATACTAGGTGTTTCTGCAGGTAGCCACGAAGAGCCAAGATTGATAGTTATGGAACATTTAGGAAATCCTAATTCGACACAAAAAATTGCCCTTTGTGGTAAAGGTATAACTTTTGATACTGGCGGTATTTCTCTAAAACCACCATTAAACATGGGAGCAATGAAGGGAGATATGGCAGGAGCAGCTGCAGTAATTGGAGCAATGATTGCAATAAAAAAATTAAATCTACCAATAAATGTACTTGGTGTAGTAGCTTCAGCAGAGAATATGCCTGGGGGCGCTGCTATGAGGCCTGGTGATATTATTACCATGATGAATGGTATACATGTTGAAGTGGACAATACAGATGCAGAGGGTCGTTTAGTTTTAGGAGATGCTATTGAATATTCCAAACGGCAAGGATCTACATCGATTATAGATGTAGCAACATTGACTGGCGCGGCTGTAGTTGCTTTAGGTAATGATTCTGCAGCGGTTATGGGAAATAACCAGGAACTTATAGATAAATTAATAGCTACTTCTGAAATTACTGGAGAACAGTATTGGCAACTTCCAATATTTAATAATTACAGAACTCAATTAGATAGTATTTATGCTGATATGAAAAATACAGGCGGTCAACCAGCAGGAAGTATTACTGCAGGAAAATTTATTCAAGAATTTGTCGGAGATACTCCTTGGATACATTTGGATATAGCTGGTATGGCTAGATTAACGTCTACAAAGGACTATAAGGTTGCAGGCCACACGGGTTTTGCAGTTAGATCTTTGGTGTGTTTAATAGACACACTATCTAGGTAATATAGGTATTTCATTGAAGATATTTATAGAAACACATGGATGTAAGTTAAATCAAGCTGATACTCAAAGTATTTCTAATAGTTTTTTGCAAAAAGGATTTCTGTTAACCGAGAATATTAGAGATGCAGATGCATGTATTATTAATACGTGTACCGTTACTCATATAGCAGATAGAAAAGCTCGTAACGCTTTAAGGAAAGCAAAAACTAATAACCCTAATTGTTTAATTGTAGCCACTGGTTGTTATGCTGAATGGGCTCATGAGAAATTAAATAAGATGCCAGAAATTGATTTAGTTATAGGAAATTCCTCAAAAGCTGACTTGGTAAACAAAGTTATTAATGTATTAGGTACAAAAGATATTGAAATAAATACTTCCCCATTATCCATTATTAATCCTACCAAACGAACTAGAGCTATGGTTAAAATACAAGAAGGATGTGATCAGATCTGTGCTTACTGTATTGTTCCTAAGGTTCGTGGGCGTGAGAGAAGTGTTAACTTAATAGATCTAATAAATAAAATAAATCAATTATACTTAGAAGGTTACAAAGAAGTAGTTTTAACAGGAACTCAATTGGGAACTTATGGGTTTGAGTTTAAGGATACCAATCTTACAAAATTAATTCAGTCAATTCTAGAAGAAACTTCAATAGAAAGAATTCGATTGTCATCAGTTCAACCACAGGAGTTTTCTGTAGATTTGCTAAGTTTGTGGGAAAATAAACGATTGTGTCCACATTTTCATATTCCTTTACAAAGTGGAGATGATTATTTACTAAAACAAATGAGAAGACGTTACACTTCGCAAGAATTTTTAAACTCTTTGCAATTCGTGAGAGATACAATTCCTGATGCATCAATAACTACTGATGTAATTGTGGGATTTCCTGATGAGAGTGAAGATATGTTTAACAATACTATTAAAACTTGTAATGATGCTATGTTTTCAAAAATACATATTTTTCCTTATTCTAAAAGACCAGGAACATCGGCATATTATTCAGATAATTTTGTTGATAACTCCATAATTAAAGAGAGATCTAAGTTACTGGAAGAGGTTTCAAGTTATTATCAACAACAATACCTTAATCAAATGGTAGGAAGACCTCTTAAAGTTTTATGGGAAAATACTAAAAGTTTTAATTCTGAATTATATTGGACAGGTTTATCAGATACTTATACCAGAGTTTATAGTCAATCTGAAGAATTGCTTCAAAACACTATTACAAGCATCAATATTGATAAAGTAGAAGCAGATTATCTTATTGGAACAATTTAGTTATTTATTCCAAAATCGATAGGTCTAAATAAGGTAGAGCCTTTTCTCGTTTCGATATATCCAGATTTTGGATCTACTCCGTGAGAAAAAACAATTAACCACCCTTCATCTTCGGCCTTAGTTATCAGTGATTCTTTTCCAAGTAATGTTTCTTCAGGGAATCTGTCTACCGAAGAAATTAACCCTTGGTCAAGATGCATATGAGTTGGGATTAGATCACCAAGGTAGGCAATTTTTTCACCACCATAATTGATTAAAACAACTTGGTGGCCACTACTGTGTCCCCCAGTTACCTTAACGGATATACCAGGAACAACGTTTTGATCACCATCTAAAAACTCGAGTTGGTTTCTTTCTTCCAAAGGTAAGAAATCGTCTTCATGATAATAATGTTTAGTTCGCTCATTAGGAGAAATTGCTTCCTCCCAAGCATTTCTTTGAACATAATATTTTGCATATGGGAAGGTAGGTACAGCTTCTCCTGATCTATCAATTCGAGTGCTTCCACCGGAGTGATCAAAGTGAAGACTAGTTAATATAACTGTTGATACATCTTTAGGATTTATTCCTCGAGATTTTAATTCTCTATTCAAGCGACTGGCACCTAGACCATAACTGCTTTTAACGGGTTCTGGTTCTTTAGTTCCTATACCTGTGTCAATGAGAATACATTCTTTTCCATTTTGTATAAGTACACAGTTTAATCCCAAACTTATTCTATTCTTGCGATCAACTGCGGTCATTTGATCCCATCTGGCTTTTGGGAGTTGTCCAAATATGACTCCACCATCTTCTTTGTAAGTGCCATCACTAATAATTGAAACTTGAGTTACACAAGACCTCATTACAATCTCCTTTCCAAGTCTGGGTATTCATGCACATTCTCGCACATTGATACCAAAATCTAGCCAGCTACAAACCATAAAACTTGCTAGAAAAGTCTTTCATCTGCATGGTAGAATCAGCAAACAAAATGTAATTCCTGAGAGGTTATCACGCAGAAAAATAATGATCAAGTTAAAAGATACAGTTTTGGTAAAGTTTACTCATTGGTTTGATTAAACAGAGATAATTCGTCAGTATTGTTATTTTTTCTTTACCTTCAATAGGATAAAATTATACCTTCAATCTACTAAATAAATGGGGCTAACTAAGGAATAAAAATGGAAATAAATTTACCACGTGAGCGTTACATAGATTCAGATAATCTCAATATCCATATAGTTGAATGGGGAGATAGTAATAATCAACCCGTAATTTTATTACATCATGTCAGTAGTCAGGCCAGAACTTGGGATAACTTTGCATCTAGTATCAGTGATAATTACTATGTTATAGCAATAGATATGAGAGGTCATGGTGATAGTGGTTGGGCCAAAGAAGGCGAATATACAACTGAACATTATGCGTATGATGTAGAACAGATAGCAAATTATATGGGACTAAAAAATATAATAGTTCTTGGAGGTTCTCTTGGAGGTAGAGTAGGATTAGTATTTGCTTCGAAAAACCCATCACTAGTACATTCGGTAATTATGGAAGATGTCGGTGCTGTTCGACCAGCTACTATTGCACAAGGTTTTGCTGATCGTATAGCTTCGGGTGATCCAGAATTTGCAAACTTAGAAGATTGTGCAAATGTTCTCAAGGGAAATAACACTTTATCCCCATATAGTGTATTTCAACATCAAGCTAAATATCTTACAAAAGTTAATGATCAAGGGAAATATATATACAAACGGGATCCTAATATACAAAAAGACTTCATTCCTTTAGACCTATGGGATTATGTGAAAATATTACAGGCACCTCTAATGTTAATGATTGGGGATCAAAGTAATATAGTTGGAGAAGATCAACAAAAGATTTTTAAAGAACTACTACCTAATATTGTTATAAAAGTAGTAGCAAATGCTGGACATATTATTGTTCATGATAATTTTGACGCTTTCACAAAAGAGGTAGTAGAATTTATTAAAAGCGTTTAAGAAGTTGGTATAGGTAATGGAGATAGTTTTAACAATGTTTAGGTTTATAATTATGTACTGGGTTCTTGGAAAGATTTTTCAGTTCTTATTTGGAAGAATTGGAAGATCTGGTTATAGTAACAATTATTCTAGATCGGGTACAGGATTTGGATTTACTAAAGACGACCCGTACAAGGTATTGAATGTTTCTCCTTTCTCTAATGATTCAGAGATTGAGTCTGCTTATAAAAAACTGGTAATACAGTTTCATCCTGATAAAACGCTTCACATGGGGCCAGATTTGCGAAAACTTTCAGAAAGCAAAATGAAGGAAATAAATGCCGCTTATGACGATATCAAAAAACAAAGAAAGAAGTATAATGCAAAATTCTAATTATATTGAATTAACAATCGAAGACCTTGCTAGTTTTTCAAAATTAACTGGTATTAAAATTGCTGAAGATAGAGTCAAGAATACATTAAACGATGTGAATAGGATTAATCAGAGTTTTT
>CAYOMB010000047.1:6574-8642 GCA_964404955.1 uncultured Dehalococcoidia bacterium | reverse complement strand
GCGAGTACATATTTTTGGATAGATCCTGAAATTGATTTGATTTGTATATTTATGACACAGTTTGTTCCGTCATACACCTATGATATAAGGAATGAGCTTAGAAGGTTAGTTTATTCTAGCAGTTAAAATAAACTTTTCGATTGCCCTCCATCTACATTTATAGAAGTCCCAGTAATTAGATCAGCATTATTTGAAGATAAAAAGGTTGCTAAATCGGCTACAGGTTCTGGCCATCCAAATCTTCCCATAGGAAGATTATTTTTAATAAAATCATCAACATATTCTTTCGTGTTTTCTTTTTGAAATCTTTCCCATCGTCCACCTTCAAAATAAATTGAACCAGGGGCAATAGTATTTACTGTGATTCCAGTACCAGCTAAATCTAAAGCAAGATGCTTTGACATAGATATCAAAGCTGATTTTGTAGCCATATAGGTTAATCCACCTCCATATTCACGGCCATAAATTGAAGAAATATTTATTATTCTTCCCCAAGAGTTATTTTTCATATCAGGTAAACAAAGTCTAATAAGTTGGATTCCTGAAATAAGATTAAGGTCGAAGGTGTTTTTCCAATCTTCATCTGTAGTTGTATCAAAGCTTCTTCCTGTAGATCCACCAACATTGTTTACAAGAATATCTACAGGCCCGACAGCTTTAACTGTCTCAGAATATACAGCTTGGGTCCCTTCATTAGTTGTTACATCTGCTTCTATTCCAATTACCTTAACTCCAAATTTTGTTAATTCTTTTTCTGCGGATTTTATTTCGTCTTTATTTCGTGCACATATACCTACGTTACAACCCTCTTTAGCCAGTGCTGAAGCAATATAAAAACCTAATCCTTTTGAAGCTCCTGTAATTAGAGCTGTTTTATTTTTTATTCCTAGTTCCATTTGAATCCTTACTCTGTAGATCTTTGTACGGGATTACTCAAAGTGCCGATGCCAGTAATTTCTACATCAACGACATCCCCATCTTTTATATCTATTGGTACATCATCTGTACCCATCCAAACGACATCCCCTGGATGTAAGGTTAAATATTTCGTCATATTACAAAGGTATTCTGTGATTCCAAAAATCATATTATTTGTTTTAAATTGATCTTGAATTTTGTTATTCACCTTTACAGTAGTAGTCATATTTTCAGGGTTTGCATCAGTTTCAATCCAAGGTCCCATAGGTTTGAAAGTATCAGTATTTTTTGCTCTCCAAAGTGTTCTATCATTTCCTTGCCATGTGCGCTCACTTACATCGTTTCCAATGGTATAACCTAAAATGTAGTCCCAGAGATTAGTTGGAGTAAGGTTTTTGGCAGTTTTGCCTATAACAACTACTAGCTCACCTTCATACTGGACTTTTTCAGTAGCATCTTTCGGTATAACTATCGTTTCATTGTGCGCAATTAAAGCATTATTTGCTCTGTATCCTATATCTGCTGCAGGAGGTGGATTTCCTTCTCTACCTGTAATCTCAGCCATTTTAATCACATGCCCCATATAATTTATTCCTGCTGCATAAAAAGTTGAAGGAATAACAGGTACAAGTAACTTTGCCTCGGTATAAGGAATACTCAAATTAGTTGTTTCGTAACTTGTAAAAGGGCTTCCAATTACTGGTGTAATTTGATCGTTATCTATTATACCAAAGGAAGGTTCATTATTAATTTCGAGTCTACACCATTTCATTATATATCTCCTGAATTAATTAAATTTATTGCGTTACTTTAGTGGGTTCAATATACTTTAAGCATATATACTAGTCAATTAAAAACAACCATATATTAGCGAAGGGAAATACTTCATGAATTCTAATAATCGTATTGGTGTTGCTGTGAATGAATCTACAGCACAAGGTGTTTTACATAGGATTAATCAACTAGAGTCGTTTGGAATAGACGCCGCATGGTTAACGACTGGCGGCTCTAGAGCTGACGCCTTGACAGTTTTTTCAGCTGCAGCAGTTCAAACAGAAAATATATTAATGGGAACATCAATAATACCTACATGGCCTAGACATCCCATTTCAGTTTTTCAACAAGTAAAAGTTATATCTGAATTAGCCCC
>CAYOMB010000047.1:0-6474 GCA_964404955.1 uncultured Dehalococcoidia bacterium | reverse complement strand
CGTAATGATCCTATTCCAGCGTGTACTGTATGCCCACCGTCACAAGCTTTTAAGTAGGCTTCACTGGAAACTGCGCTTGCAAGATGAACACTTGTATTTGAATCCATATTAGATTCAAGTTTCCATAGTGCTTCATATGTTGTCCATCTAGCAGCGTCTAAATGATTTACCATTTCTATGATATGGTCTTGTACTCTTTGAAACCTTCCAATAGATTGACCAAATTGTTTTCTAGTTCTGCTATATTCGACTGAAAGATCGAATACTGCTTGAGAACCACCAACTTGGTATGAACATAATATTGGTAAAGAATTTAAGATGCCTGAATATAAGTTATCCCATTGGTCAGTATTAATATCTCCCAAAATCATATCGTCTGATATTTTGACTGATTCGAAAGATATTTCTGTCGATGAGCTAAGAAACCCTTCTAATTGTTTTCTTGCAATACCTTCTGAATTCGCATCAATAAAAACAATTGATACAGCATCCTTATTTTTTTCAGATCTAACAGCACATAGAATATGAGTAGCACTTAATCCGTCTTGTACAAAAAGCTTTGTGCCAGTCAAAGAATTATTTTCTATAGAAAGGTTTATATATTTTTTATCCCATCCATAACTTGGTTCAGTAATTGCTGCTGTGACTATATATTCACCAGATGCAATTTTGGGCAAAATTTCGGCTTTTTGTTTTTCATTTGCAGTTTGAAGAACAATATTTACTGATAGTATTCCGGATGAAAAAAAAGGTCCAGGAACAGGTCCTCTTCCAAGTTCTTCATAAAGAACAGCTGCATCAGTTAAAGTGTTTTCTGATCCTCCAAATTTTTCTGGAACCAAAATTCCTAACCATCCAATTTCACTTACGCTGTCCCATAAATCCTTGTTAAATCCAGATTCGGTCAGATCTAAATCAAGTATAGTTTCTTTTGAAAATTCCTGACTTACAAATTCGCTTGCTGTGTTTTTTATTAACTCTTGATCGGGTGATAGTGATAAATCCATACTAATCCTCCTAGGATAATGTTCCCGCTTGTTCTTTTATTTCACGACCGATACCAATTCTCCTAGACATTATGACTTTTTGAATATCTGTAGTGCCACCTGGATGCAATCCAACGATTGCACCTCGATGCTGTAATTCTATCGCTCCATCATACAAACCCCATTTTTCGTCGTTTGTTATTGCATATGGACCTAGGATATTTAATATCTTTTCTGCAATTCTTAATGCAGATGTTTTTCTGTAGAAGGAACTTTGAGGACCTTCATAGGTTCGTTGTTTATTAGCGTGTGCAAGCCAATAGTTTCTCAAATTAAATAATCGTGTAATCTCAGATTCTATATATATATCTACAATATTATCTTGTATATCTTGATTTTTTATTAATGGTTCTCCAAGACTTTCTGAAGTTTTACAGTAATTTATAATTCTATCAACAAGGTCATTTTTTCTGATTTGCCCACCACCGCCATGTTCGAGCTCTAAGTGAGTAGTTGCAACTTTCCATCCATTATTTAAACCGCCTATAAGGTTTGTAGCTGGTATTCTTACATTATCGAAAAATATAGTATTTTTCTCACCAGTTCCTGCTCCACCTTCACCTCCGGTAGTAAGTAGATCCATGGGTACAATAGTAATTCCAGGTAAATCCATTGGAACGATAAACCAGGATAGATTATCATGTCGTTTACCTTCAGGGTCAGTAAGACATATCATCCATGATTGTTCTGCTCCATGATTACTTCCAACCCATATCTTTTGGCCATTGATTACATAGTCGTCCCCATCTAGTATTGCTGTGGTTTGAACCCCAGCTAAATCTGAACCTGCATTAGGTTCGGAGAGAAGTTGCCATGTTCTGACTTCTCCTTTAAATATAGGAGGGAGAAATTCTTGTTTTTGTTCATCAGTTCCCCATACCAAAATAGATGGACCTCCAAGTCTACCTCCTGAATCATAATAGGGAGGTATAGGGAGTCCATATTTACCCACTTCTTCTTCGATAATTATGGCATGATCTATAGTTAATCCACCACCGCCATACTCTGTCGGAGCCATAGGCCAAAGCCAACCTTTTTCTCCTAAAGCTTTTCCAACAGCACGTCTAATCATATATTGATCATATGTTAAATCTTTTGGGTCAACGGGATGTTTTAAATCTTTTGAAATAGTAGTTTCTAGAAATGTTTTTACTTCTTTCCTAAATTCTTCTTGCTCTTTTGTATATTGAAGCTCAAAATTCATTCTCTTACCTCCGTAATTGGAAATAACCAATTTGCTCTATCACATTAAGATTAAAGACTAATATACTGTAGACCAAATATAATATCAATCGATTCTAGACAAGATTTATTATGTATGTTACTTAAGTAAAATAATAACCTTTATTTACGACTTTTATTTTTAGAAACAATAGCATAAGCTTTCCAGATCAGATTAGTTTTTTATATGCTAGCGTGTACTGTATGATAGAAAACACATCCTCAGGGAAGAAAAAATTTCCAAAAAATATCTTTTATGGTTGGTGGATCATATTAGCCGGTTTGGTTGGTATGACACTAGGTGTAGGATTTAATTTCCATGCATTAAATGCTTTTATTATTCCAATTTCGGACACCTTTAACGTTAGTATTGCTGTTGTTGCCACAGTTTTGTCAGTAGCAAGGATAGAAACGGCTTTGATAGGGCCATTAGAAGGTTACCTTGTTGACCGATTTGGTCCTAGAACTATGATGTTTATAGGAATTCCTATAATGAGTTTAGGTTTTTTCCTTATTAGTTTTGCCTCTAATATCACCATATTTATAATATGCTTTTTACTAGGTGTAGTTTTAGGGAGTAGTTTAGGCTTAGGTAATCCCATATCAACGTCAGTAGCAAATTGGTGGGTGAAAAAACGTGGAAGAGCTTTCGGTATTTTATGGTTGGGAACTAGTCTTGCATCTATGATTGTTCCGTTAGTAAATATGTTTATTGAATCTTTTGGCTGGCGAAATGCCTTTAGACTGATGGGATTTTTAGTTTTAATAGTAGGTATTCCTATAGCTTGTGTGATGAGGCACAGACCTGAACAATACGGAATGCTACCAGATGGAGACACTTCCAATGATACCTTAAGTAAAGAGGATAATTCTTCTATTAAGAATGAAGTGTCGTTTACTATGATGCAAGCAATAAGATTAAAAACTTTTTGGGCTTTTGCATTTTCCGTGAGTATCAGAATAGGTATTACAACAGCAGTGGCAATAAATTCCTTTCCTTTGGTAGTAAGCTTAGGAGGAACTGCAACTCAAGCCAGTATGTTGTTTTTACTGCAAGGGGTTTTGAGTGCGCCTGGGAGACTTTTTTTAAGTTGGGCAGGTGATAATATCAATAAACGATACATTATGGCTAGTTCTTTACTGGTTATGACAATATCATTATTTTTCATGTCTCGAGCTGACAGTTTTACCTTTTTAGTATTTTGTTGGATTCCTTATGCAGTAGTATGGGGTGGATTATCGTCTTTACCACAATCACTTCGAGCAGATTTGTTTGGACGAAAAAACTTTGGATCTATCCAAGGAGCTATGTCCCCTTTGCATAGTATCTTTTCAGTCGCAGGACCTATATTTGCAGCAGCAATATACGATAGTACACAAAGCTATTCAGGGGCGTTTATTACATTTTCTGGTCTAGCATTAATATCAATGATATTAATATTAATCGCTAAACCAGTGAATAATGAACTTAATTCCTAAATGGGAGATGAATAACTTTCCCCTCTTGAATACTCATGGATACAGCGTCGGTAAATTCCATATATTGAACTCCAACATCAAATGGAGAATGGGTTACAGGAGCACCTTTTATAATACTATTAATGAAATCTTCTTCGACTCTCCATCCAGCTGGGAGTCCTTTTAATCCATCAACAATATATTCTTTTTCAATTTCTATTTTTGAAATCGATTTATCCCCTTTTTTACCACCATAAATTTCCAGAGTTGTACCATTTATAACAATTGTGCCTTCGGTACCATAAATCCATACTTCGTTTTTGGGATTTAATCCAATTACAGAACTTAATTTAATAGTTGCCTGAGCTCCACACGTCATTTTGCAAGTGATATCAATATGATCTGGAATTTCTACTGATTGGTATAATCCGTTATCATTTTTTTTATTTGGAACAGTGATTTGCCCCATTGCACTAACAGATTTTGCCGGACCAATCCATCTCATTAATGTTTCATACCATATACCCATCATCATTATATTATTGCCACTATATTTGATATCATGTCTCCATTGAAATGTTTGATCTCTATTTACAAAAGCACCAGGGTTTGAAGTTAATTCTACTGATACAATGTCCCCAACATATCCATTGAGCAAGAGTTCATTTATTTTTTTATCGATAGATATAGTAAAAGGGGCTGGTACTATTTGACATACTAAATCTGGATTTTCCCTTGATGCTTCGAGCATGGTTCGCGCTTCTGTAGAGTTGGAAGCCATTCTAGCTTCTGTTAGTACATGTTTCCCATTTTCTAAAGCTAGAAGAGTTATTGGACAATGCATGTAGGGCCAAGTACCAATAGCTATCGCGTCAATGTCTTCATCTTGAACCAAATCTATCCATGAATCATAAACATTTGGTATTCCAAATTCTTTAGCTATTTTTTCACTTGATTGCCTGGAACGATTACTTACTCCTACTAATTCTGCTCCTTTAACTTGATTAAAACCAGGAATATGTCTAGAAACAAAATTTCCTCCAGCACCTACCATTCCAATACGAACTTTGTCATTGGCCATTTATAACCTCCAGATATAATTATTTTCATTATTTGAATATAAATTCTAACATTAATAGTATATTAGTTATATAATAAAAAGTGCTCTAATCCACATGAATTATTGTTTGATTTCTTATTTTCTCAATGTTAAATTGTTACGAGATGTCAATTCCAAATTCTAGGAGGTCAAGGTGTTAAAACCTAATATTTTAATTACTAGTCCCATGAGTTCTGCATATGTTGAAAAACTAAACGCAGATCCAAAAATCAATCAAGCCAAACAATTACCTAGAGAACTTTGGTCAAAATTCGCAGAATTTTACCACTTAGGTGAAAAGGTATCTGAAATAGGCCCTCAAGAATTTGCTCCTTTTTTTGAGGAAGCAGATGTAATTGTTTGCGTAGGGTTACCATACAGATCTATTGAATGGTCGCCCAATCTCAAATGGGTACAAGCCTGGAGTGCTGGGGTTGATCATATGAAAATATCTGGTGTCTTAGATGCTGGAATACCCATAACTACTTTAGCAGGGTTAAATGCAATTCCAGTAGCAGAACACGTAATTATGTTTATTTTAATGCTTGCAAAAAAATATAACACGTTTTCTGAAAATGCTAGAAATCGTATTTGGAGACCTGCACCGGCTACAGATGAAATTAATGGTAAAACCGTTGGAATATTTGGTTTAGGCGCTATTGGTAAACATGTTGCTCGAATGGCAAAATCATTTAATATGAATGTGATTGCAACCAAGCGTACAATTAACGATTCTGATAGAAATCTAGAAAATGTAGATGAACTTATTCAAACAACTCAATTTGACGATTTAATTTCCCGAAGCGATTATCTTGTTCTAAGTTGTCCATTATCTGACGAAACAAGAGGTATTATGAATGAGGAAAAATTTAAAAAAATGAAACCTGATTCGTTTTTAATTAATGTTGCTCGAGGGGAAGTTGTAGATGAACAGGCATTGGTTAAAGCGTTAAAGGAAGAATGGATAGCTGGGGCTGGACTTGATGTTTTTACAAATGAACCGCTTGAGGAAGAAAGTGAATTATGGGTTCAACCCAATCTTATTGCTACATCTCATAGAGCTGGCCGTTCTACTAGTCAACAATCGAGAGCAACAGAACTTTTTGAAAAAAATCTTGATTTATTAATTAACGGTAAGCCACTAATAAATGTTGTAGATGCTAATAGGCAATATTAATGATAGATCCTTCAAGTCATTACATTGAATCAAATGGTATAAAAATCCATTATTTAGAATGGGGATCAGCAGCTAAAACTGTAGTTTTAGTACATGGTTCTGGACTTTGTGCTTCTGTTTGGGATATGACAGCTAAATATCTTTCTGCTAATTACCGTGTGATTGCTCTAGATTTGCGTGGGCATGGTGATTCTGAAAAAACTCCTGGTCATTATACATGGCCTGAAATAGTTTCTGATTTCCCAGAGTTTATAAAAGCCTTGGACTTGGAAGAAATATATCTTGTAGGACATTCTAGAGGAGGAGGTGTTGCGTCACTTGGAGGATCTTTGATTTCTGAAAAGTTAACCGGCCTTGTACTAATTGAGCCTACTCTTAGTTTGGGAAGAATTATTCCCAAAAAAAAGCCCAACACATTGACGCTCGCGGATATAACCAGAAAAAGGCGAACAGAATTTGAAGATTTAGAATCT
>CAYOMB010000046.1:0-8774 GCA_964404955.1 uncultured Dehalococcoidia bacterium | reverse complement strand
CGAGATTCACAAGTTCACAGAAATGCTTTCGAGTAACTGATTTAGAAGAAGTTGGCGATGAAACCCATCTGACATTCTTTGAAATGTTAGGAAATTTTAGTATTGGTGATTACTTCAAGAAAGAGGCAATCATTTGGTCTCTTGATTTTGTGACAAACAACCTAGGACTACCAAAAGAAAAACTTTGGGCGACTATTTATACAGATGATGACGAGGCTCTTAATTTATGGATTAATGCCGGAATTCCAGAAGACAGAATACGAAGATTCGGAGATTCAGATAATTTTTGGGGACCAGCTGGTGCAGAAGGACCTTGTGGTCCCTGCAGTGAATTACATTATGATTTTGGTGGCCCTTGTACTGCAAATAATGATGCAGAGTGTGGGCCAAATTGCTGTACGAGATTTCTAGAATTGTGGAACCTTGTTTTTATGCAATACTTTCAAGATCTAGAAGGAAAGAGAACCCCTTTGCCTAATCCAAATATAGATACAGGAATGGGTCTTGAAAGAGCAGCGATGATTTTACAAGAAGTAAATTCTCTCTATGAAACTGATTTATTTATTCCAATAATCGAAAAAGTGGAAAGCATATATAAAACTAAGTATGGCTCTGATATTGATATCGATTATTCTATAAGGGTGATTGCAGAACATGTGCGATCTGCAACTTTTCTTATAGCTGATGGGGTTGTTCCTAGCAATGAAGGAAGAGGGTATGTACTTCGAAGATTGATAAGAAGAGCAATTAGATTTTCAAAAAAGATTTATCCTGAATCTAATGATTTATGTTTAAACGAAGTTTCAAAAACAGTTATTAAAACAATGGGACAACACTACCCTGATCTGGTTGCAGGAGAAAAATTTATTTATAAAGTATTAGATCAAGAAGAACTACAGTTTTCCAAAATTCTGGATAGAGGATATGACTATCTTATGCAACTGATTGAACAGGGTATAAATGATGGCATTATACCTGGCGAAGAAATATTTAAACTTCATGATACATACGGATTTCCTATTGAAGTTACCAAAGAAGTTGCTGAGGAAAATGGCGTTAATCTTGATACAGATAGCTTTGAACAATTAATGGAAGGTCAAAAAACAAAAGCTAGGTCAAGCGCAGACTTTACTGGAGATATTGAAGCAAATAAAATATATAACTCTATAAATTCAGAATCATCTTTTATTGGATATGAGAAAATTGAAGGTAATTCAAAAATAATCGCAATTATCTCAAATGGGAAACAAGTTGATAAACTTGAATCTAAAGAAATTGGAGAAGTAATCCTTGCCTCTACACCTTTTTATGCAGAAGCTGGAGGTCAACTTGGAGATAAGGGTTATATACAAACTAAAACAGGAACATTTGTAGTAGAAGATACACAATCACCAATTTCAGGAATAATATCTCATAAAGGCTATGTTGCAAATGGAACAATATTTACAACTGACGATAGTTCATCCAATGTTGATAGTATCTATAGACAAGGAACCTCAAGAAATCATACAGCAACACACATATTACATAGTAGTTTAAGAGAAGTATTAGGTACACATGTTAGACAGGCAGGTTCCAGTGTAGGAAATGATCGTCTAAGATTTGATTTTACTCACATTGGTAGTATGTCATTAGAAGAAATAAAGGCTGTTGAAAACCTTGCAAATACACAAGTAAGAAACAATCATTCTATTTCAACAAACATAACAACATATAGAGATGCAGTCACTAATGGAGCTCTAGCTTTTTTTGGTGATCGTTACGGAAGTGAAGTGAGAATGGTTACGATAGCAACAGAAGAGCCATTTAGTGTGGAGGTTTGTGGGGGTACTCATTTAGATAACACAGGACAAATTGGTTATATAAAAATAATTAATGAAACTAACATTGGTTCTGGCATGAGAAGAATTGAAGCAATATCAGGAGAAACAGCTTCAGAATATTCAATCAATGATCAATATACAATTGCTCGTATAGCACAATTACTCGAAACAAATATAACGACAATAGAATCAAGATTAGATTATATATTACAAGAAAATAAAAACCTTAAATCGAGTTTAAACTCTTATGAACAAACACAATTTGTAGATCAATCTAAACAATTATCATCAAAGATAAAGATTGTTGGTAATATAGAAATTATTACAAGTATGGTTACTGTTAATAATCCACAAGACATAAAAAATATTGCAGATTTACTTAGAGATCATATTAAATCCGGAATTATTAATTTAGGTGCAATAATTGACAATAAACCTCATACATTACTCGTAATAACAGACGACTTGGTAGAAAAAGGAGCTGTTGCTGTTGCCGCAATTAAAGAATCTTCAAAGTTCTTGCAAGGGGGTGGAGGTGGTAAACCCAATATGGCAACTGGAGGTGGTAAGGATATCTCTAAGATAAACGAGGCAATAAATATGAATGAAGAAATAATTATTAAACAACTTGAGGTATAATGGACCGTATACTGGGCTTAGATTTTGGAAACAAACGCATTGGAATATCGATTTCTGATCCTTCTAATATTTTTGCATTACCTCATGCAATTTATTTTAGAGAAAACATTCAAAAAGATATCGACCATATAAATTCAATATCAGAATCTAATTCTATATCTAAAATTGTCATAGGACTTCCATTATCCTTAAGTGGTAATCAAAATCAACAAACTGAATCAACTTTGAAATTTAAAGACACGTTACAAAATCAAACAACAATTATCATAGAAACCTGGGATGAACGTTTTACTTCTGTGCAAGCCCAACGCACATTGGACAAACCAAAATCAAAAAAAAGATCAAAACAACAAAAACAATTTATTGATGACGTAGCGGCTACAATAATGTTGCAATCTTATTTGGATAGGCAAAATAACAATATATAAAGAAGTAAATAAAATGAAATTACAACTTGGTATTATAGGTAATTCTATCAAACACTCTCTTTCGCCTATAATTCAAAACTTAGCACTAAAAACTCATAATATTAATGCAAACTATGAAATTTGGGATACACCATTATCTGAATTAAAAAATCGAATAGATCTATTAAAACAACCTAACGTACTTGGTGCAAACGTAACAATACCATATAAGGAGCAAGTTATTCCCTTGTTAGACAGTTTATCAGATGAAGTAAAAGCTATCGGGGCAGTAAATACAATCGTAAATCGTAAAGGTCAACTCCATGGTGAAAATACAGATTCAAATGGTTTTATTAAAGATATAACAGACAGACATAACATCACCATTACAAACAAAAACATACTTGTATTAGGTGCAGGAGGGTCTTCTAAAGCTATAATTTATGCTCTCCTAAAAAATAACTGTCAATCAGTTACAATTATTAATCGAACACAAGCAAAAGCAGAAGATATTGTTAATAAATTTTCAGATATGGGAAATATTAAAACCACATCCTTAAATATGAATCAAACCAAAGATTTATCAAATTTCGATATTATTATTAACTGTACTTCATTCGGCATGAAACATAGCGAACTTGAGGGAAAATTACCAATACCAAAACACCTCATAAAACAATGTGAGATTTTTTATGACCTTGTTTATAATCCACCTATCACACCAATTGTTCAAGAGATACAAAAATATGGTGGAATAGGAATTAATGGAATAGGAATGTTGATTGAACAAGGTGGCTTATCATTTAAATTATGGACTGGGCTTGAAGCTCCAATCGAATCAATGTATTCCGCATTAGTTTAAAACTTATTTATAACAAATCTAAATGTTATAAACTTGTCTTATATATTGATCAATGCCTCTGCAATACCTTGATTTTGTACTTCCTTAAGAAATGGATCTTTGTCGATTAGGTTTTTTGCTTCAAATCTTGCTATTTGCATCAATTTAAAATCAGTTATAATATTTGCGATTTTCAGAAAATCATGACCACTTTGTACTTTGCCATGTTGTCGCACATTCCCTTCTCCCCGCAATTCCAAATCGATTTCAGCAAGTTTAAAACCATCAGATACTTCCTCTACTGCTTTTAATCTTTCTAAAGAATCTTCTGAGGGATCTTCAGCAACTAACATACAATAACTTTCATGCTTGCCTCTACCAACTCTACCCCTAAATTGATGTAATTGCGCAATTCCAAATCTGTCTGCACCTTCAATGATCATAACTGATGCATTTGGTATATCGACTCCAACTTCTATTACTGGTGTAGAAACTAATATATCTATGTTACCTTCTCTAAAATTGTCCATCACTAATTGTTTTTCTTCCATCTTCATTCTGCCATGTAGCAAGCCTACATTCCTATCTGGAAATACTTCATTCTGTAATCGGGTTTGTTCAATAATTGCCGCTTTTGCATTTATCGATTCTGATTCATTAATAAGTGGATAAACCACAAAAGCTTGTCGACCTTGATCCAACTGTTTTTCTACAAACTCATACATTCTATTTCTATTAATTTTATCTACTACCCTCGTTCGTATGGGTTGACGACCTACTGGAAGTGAGTTAATTACAGAAGATTCTAAGTCTCCATATATTGCCATGGCTAATGATGCAGGAATAGGAGTTGCTGTCATAGCAAGCATATGAGGAATTGTCTTGTGATCAATTCTTTTCTTAAATAAAGCATTTCTTTGGTCTACCCCAAATCTATGTTCTTCATCAACAACTGCTAAAGCAAGTTTAGGAATTACTACACTTTCTTGTATTACCGAATGTGTGCCAATCACTATATCCAGTTCTCCAGATTCTAGCATTTCTTGGATAGAATCTTTTTTCTTTTTTGGCATACTTCCTGTCAAAATTCCTATTCTGCAATCTTTATTGTTTATGATATTACTGACTTGAAAAAATGAATCTGATTGTTTTAAATCATTTGATAATAGTTTTTTTACTGTCAAATAATGCTGCTCAGCTAAAACTTCCGTGGGAGCCATTAATACACCCTGATATCCTGCACCTACTACAGATAACAATGAACCCAAAGCTACAATAGTTTTTCCGCTACCTACGTCTCCTTGCAGCAATCTCCTCATAGGTTTATTCGAAGTAGATAAATCATGAATTATCTCTTTAAATACTTTCTTTTGCCCTTCAGTTAATTCGAACGGTAGAATACTAAAAAATTTCTTTAGGCTTTCTATGATATTGGTCACTTTAATTGAGGTTATATTTTTTTCAATATCTGAACGGTAATATAAAAAAGACATTTGTAATAAAAATAATTCATCAAAAGCCAATCTTTTTCTTGATCGCTCTAAACTTGAAAATGATGAAGGATAATGCATTTGTATTATTGCTTCTCTTAATTTTAATAGACTATTTTTAATGAGAAGTGATTCAGGTAAATATTCTTCAATTTCTGATGCAAACTCTCTCAAAAAATCACGTATAACTTTTCGTATTCTCGATTGAGAAACACCTTCAGTTTTACCGTAAACAGGAAAAAGCCTGCCAGTATTTAAAAATTTTTGATTTGCTATTTTAGGATCGGCTAACTCCCAATCAGGAGATTCTAAGGTTTTATATCCGCTATTAACATTAGTTTTACCTGACAAGATATAAAGTTTACCTATGGATAATTGTTTACTCAAATAAGTTTGGTTATACCAAATAACTTTTATTGTTCCAGAACTATCGGTAAATATAGCCTCAGTTGCTTTAAAATTTCTTTTACTCCCTAAAAACACTACTTGTGTTCCATCACAACGAGCGAGGATAGTAGAATCTTGACCTGGAGTTAACTTATCTATAGTACTGATTTTGCTATATCTACGCGGGAAGTGATATAACAGATCTTTTAACTTGAATATATTTAATTTATTTAGTTTTGCAGCTAATGAATTAGTAATTCCTTTGAAATATGTTAATTCCTGATCGAACTTATTTAGAACATCTGAGGTAACCAAAGGGTCAATTTGATCTAGTATCTGTAATATTTTATTTATCCAAATAATTCTTTGCTTTTGTTCCAGTTCAGAATAAGCTACTGGATATAAATTATTATTCTTTAATTTATCAAATAAAGGATTTATGGTTTCTCGAAGAGACCATTGGCTTAGTAAACGATCCAATCCACCAAATACAGATCTATCAATAAATCCAGTATTTTTTTCTAAATTACATACTGCTATTAATGATTCAACATAATCTTTAAGAGTACGTTCACGATTTTTTAAACTAGTCATATATAACCTATGAACAATTCAGAGTAATAATTATTTTCCTACAGCTCCAGAATCCCTTAATTCTTTTATTTTTTGCGAAGAATATCCCAAAGCACTTAATATCTCATCATTATTTTGGCCTAATGTAGGAGATGGATTATGGGGAACAAGGGGAGTTTCAGACATTTTGACTATAGGCCCAATCATCTTAATTTTACCAACCAATGGGTGAGTATATTCACGAATAATATCATTTGCAATAACCTGGCTATCTGTCATAAGTTCTGATACAAATTTAACAGGTCCACATGGAACTCCTGCACTATCTAGTATTTCCATCCATTCCTCAACAGTTTTCGTACGAAATAGTTCTTCAACTTCTTTTCGGAGATTTTGAGTAAATATAATATTATCTTCCAAATCAGCCTTATAATCAGGTTCAAATCTTCTATCGTAGATTCCTATTGCGTCAGCCATTTTTTTTCTGAGCCTGTCGCTAAGACATGCTACTGCTATAACACTATCTTGAGCTTGATAAGTTCTATAATAAATCATTCTAATACCAAATGCTGCAGGATTATTTAATCTTATTCCATCAACATAATCATGAATTTCACTATAAGGAGCGCCACTTTGTCGCAATAAATTAATAGTTTCAATTAATTCTTCTTTTGGCTCTTTATCAACCATTTCAACTTCTAAAAAACTAGTAGTCTGTAATGCTAATGCTGTAGCTAACAAAGAAGCTTCTATCTTTTGACCTTTCCCTGTTATAGACCTAGCATGCAAAGCTGCACATATTGACATACTCATCGTCAAGGCAGTTGAGAAATCTGCAAGAGCCGTAGCACTTATAGATTGAGGAATACCTTCATTAAGTTTACCGTCTGCAGCCATTAATCCACTCATTGCCTGAATAATTATGTCATATCCAGGGCGGTAGCTGTCACTTCCCTCACTTCCATATGCTGTATTTTGACAATATATCAATTTAGGATTCATTTTTGATAAAGTATCATAATCGATGCCAAGGTTTGCAGGAACATCTGGACGATAATTTACAATTACCACATCTATATCATTAATTAAATCATATATAATTTGTTTAGCAGAATCTTGATTTAAGTCTAAAGTAAGACTTTTTTTTCCACGATTTAGACTAATATATGTACGGCTTTCATTGGGAACTATAGGTTGAGAAAATCTCCAAGGTTCTCCCCAAGGGGGTTCTATTTTTATTACATCTGCACCCATATCTGATAGAAGCATACCTGCAAAAGGGCCTGCAATAATCTCTGAAAAATCCAAAACACGTATATTTTCTAAAGGACCTTTCATATTATATATCCTCCCATTTACATAAAAATAGAATGAAGCCAGTATATAAGAAATTAGAAACAACTTATAGATGTTGACGGCAAAAATAAACAACCTATAATTATCAAGAGCTGTCAATAAGACATTTTTTTGATATTTATCCTACAAAAAAGAAAGAAAACTAATCTATGAAAATTTCTGAACATGTTTATAGAGTTCATATTAACGAAGATGATAGTCCTTTTGGCACTTATCACCCAGGAGGTTCCAATATATATTTTATTGGTGACCCTAATACCAATATGGTAATTATGGATACCGGTGAACATTATCGAAGTTGGACAGATCAAATACTTTCATATCATAAAGAATTAGGTTCTCCTAATATTTCCAGCATATATATTACGCATGGTCATTATGATCATATTGGAGGTGTTGATCGTCTCCAAAAAGAATTTCAATGCAAAGTTGGCTGTCATTCAAATTTGAAACCTAAGTTAGAAATGATTCTACAAGAAGGTATTGTATTTTCTATAGAGGATCAAGAAACTCTTAAAATAAATGAAAACATTACCCTTTTAGCACTCTATACTCCAGGGCATGAAAATGACCATATATGTTATTTTTTACAAGAAGAACAAATTATGTTTACAGGAGACACAGTATTAGGTAGTTCTTCATCTTCAGTAAGAAATCTAAAAGAGTACATGAATAGTTTAGAAATTATACTTGAATACAAGCCTAATAAAGTGTACCCAGCACATGGAGCTCTTGTAGAAGATGGAACCGCAAAAATAACATCATATATACAGCACCGCAAACAAAGAGAACAACAAATTATTAATGCCTTAACTAAAAATGCTTCTCAAACAGTTTATGAAATCGTAGATTTTGTATATCCTAAGGATCTAAACCCTAATCTAAGAGAAGCTGCAGCTAGAAATGTACGAACTCATTTAGAAAAATTATCTGAAGAGGGAAAAATAGAAGAAACTAACCCTTTATATTCGCTAAATAATAACTAAAAAGGAGATATATATGACTTTTACTAGAATTGACCATGTAACTATATTAGCCCCAGATCTTGATAAAGCTAGAGATATTTACTGTAATGGATTTGGTATGTCTGTTGATCAAAGTCGAACTCCAATATCAAAAACCAATCCAGGCTCATTACCTGATGTAAACAGCCTGTTAATGCCTATCGCTGAAATGTGTGTGGAATTTGCTACACCAATTACCGAAAAAGGTGAAGCATATGAATTTATTCAAGCGAAATCCTCTGGAGGAATACATC